>NZ_JAGWCU010000015.1:0-89151 GCF_020657755.1 Clostridioides sp. ZZV15-6388
CTATTCCAAATAGATAAAATAAAGAAATTAAGATATATTTTATCTATTAAATAGCTTATTTTTTTGATATTCTTTAATAGTTATTTTATAACTCTAAATACACCAGTTACAATACCTACAATTTCAACTTCTGAGTCTTTAAGCATAATTGGTTCCATAAAATCATTTTCTGGTTGAAGTCTTATCAAGTTTCCTTCTTTAAAGAATCTCTTGACTGTAGCAGATTCACCATTTATAAGTGCAACTACTATCTGAGAATTTAAGGCTGTATTTTTTTTGTCTACTACAACGTAATCTTCATCTAAAATTCCTGCATTAATCATACTTTCGCCTTTTACTTTTAATACAAAGTTATTACTGCCCTTTACTAAACTGGCAGGGAATGGAATATATTCCTCTATGTTTTGTTGCGCTAAAATGGGTTCTCCAGCTGTTATTTGACCTACTAAAGGAAGTTCTATTATTTCCTGGTTAGCTCCAGAAACATCATTGACTTTACTACGCTCCAAAACTTCAATAGCTCTTGGTTTAGTAGGGTCTTTTCTTATGTATCCCAGTTTTTCAAGTTTATTTAGATGAGAGTGCACAGTTGAAGTAGATCTTAACCCTACAGCAGTACATATTTCTCTTACAGCAGGTGGATAGCCTTTTAATATGATTTGAGATTTTATAAATTCCAGTATTAAAACTTGCTTTTCAGTTAGATCTAAATACATAACATCACTCATTTCCAAACATATTTTGTTTTTATTTCCATACATTTATATTTTTAATTATAACATAATCCATTTATATCTGCAAACATTTGTTCCTGATTTTTAATCATCTTCAATCCATTCAAAATTCTTAACTATATCACGTTTTACATTTTTTTTATGTGCAGCATAAAGTTGAGTAGTCGTGACATTATCATGGTCGAGTAAATTTTGAACATCGTATATAGAAAATCCTGTTTGAATCAGAGAAGTCGCAGCAGTTGCTCTTAATTTATGAGGGCTATATCCATTATCTCTAGTTGTATCTAGTGGAATAGATGTATATTTTTTTACAAGTGTTCTTATAGCTTTTGCTGTAATCCTTTTATTTTGAAGAGATAAAAATAATGCATCTTTAACTTCATCATTTAGTAAATCATCTCTTGTTCTTTCATTTTGCAAATAATCTTTTATTACATGTTCACAAGTATGATTTATAGGCATTAAGACTTCTTTTCCACGTTTTCTATATATTTTGAATTCACCTCTTGAAAAATTAAAAGAGGAGATATTAAGTTCTCTAAGTTCATTTAATCTAAGCCCATATGTAACAAATAGAGCTAATATAGCCTTATCACGTAATCTAGTTTTTTTCCAATAAACTTTTTCTTTTTCAGTAAGACCTTCACCAGTTTCTACTGATTCTAACATTTTTGCAACTTCATCTATTTCAAGACGTTTAATAGCATCTGGTTGTGGTTTAGGTAGCTTTATTGGATTAAATCCATCAGTTATGTTATTATCTATTTGAGAATTTCTATATAAAAATTTAAATAGAGTAGAGATGGATGATTTTTTTCTTGCCAGAGCTCTATTATTATTTTCAAAAATTAATGTGTTTTTTTCTGTATTTTTATAATATCTGCTGCAATAATCGCCTAAAAATAAGTTTATATCTCTTGATTTTATCATGTTAAAATCACTTTCTGTAATGTCTTTTATACAATCTGCACTTGTTAGTTCCTTTGTCTCAATCATGTATAAGCAGAAAAACTTTATATCTTCTAAATAAGCAAGTCGTGTAGAGACGGCAACAGAACCTTTTAGATATATAAAATAATCTTTCATAAATACAGGAAGTTTATTTTCCAAAAGTAGACATTTTTCTATAAGTTCATTTTCTTTGATGACAATATTATCAGGTTTATCAGATTTATTATGTACTTTTATAATTTTCTTATCATTATTCAAATTTAAACCTCCTAAAATTAAAATATGAATATTTGTAAGTTATTTTTATTAATAACAATGTAGCTATGTTAGCATAAATATTTAATTTAATCAATTAATGTATTTTTTAAGAGATTAGTAGTGCTCTAATTGGTTTTTGCGTTAACTATTCCCTAAATCCACATTTAAAGACTAGTTGAGTTCAAGTACTCTTTTTAAATTTCTCAATATATGTTTAATAAATATTCACTAAAATATATTGAGAAATTTTATGCTTTACTAAAATCTTTTTCAATCTTGAATTTTACTATCTTTTCAAGGAAACTAAAATAAGAAAACTAAAAATAGTATAAAATTTAGTATCTTAATTAAAATTTTTAAATGGACTTATCAAACTTAAAATATAAGATATTATGAGAGTTACTATTGAAAAAATAAGCCCTATCGTCATAAAAAAACTTACAAATATATTATACTTTACTATTAAACTAGATATATTTAAGCTATTAAGCCCAAATAAGTATGTAATTAGACTAATTGCAAATATAACTATAACTATAAAACTCAAACCCTTTAAACTGCTTTTCAAATCAGCACTACTAAGTGACATATGAGTGGAAATTGAATACATTAAAAACATAAATATAAAATATCTTAATAAATATATATCAGGTGTTAACAATATCATTTTTACAAAATTAGAAACATCATCTAAAATAATCTGTATAAAACCCGCTATATTAAAATTATTAATCATACTTACATATAATTTTAAATCTATGTTTTGTGTTATTTTAATGTAACTATCTGGTAATAGTATTCTAAAAAGTACAATAATCATCATTGTTCCACCTATAATTGGAGCAATTCCTATAAAAAAATTTCCTATACTCTGATAAATATTATCTTTTTTATAACTATGATTTACATATCCTAATACTCCATCATTTTTACTCTCAATTGGTCTAAAGAATTTTACTGAATTTATTTTATGCATAAAAATCAAACACATTATTAAATGACTCAATTCATGTATAAAAGTTCCAACAGCTCCAGTTACAATGACACCAGTTTTTCCAAAAGATAAAAAGATAAATTTATTATTTAAATTTTCTATAATACTAAAAATCAATCCAAATACAATAAATATTCCTATAAAACAAAAGATATTTATTATACTTATTTTAAAAATCTCAACTATATGAATCATAAACTAGAACCTCGCATTTAAGTCTTCAACTACTCTATCTCATATCCATTACAGTTTAAAATTTTACAAGCATTTTTTATATCTTTTTCTTTTATTAAAATATAATCTGTATCATATGTAGAAATTGCAAATATACTTATTTTATTATCAGCTAATAACCCACTTATCTTAGATAAAATTCCTATAAGTGAAAAATCTAAAGGGCCTAAGATTTTAAGTATTCTCCATTCTTTTTCTGATTTAATATCAGAAGGGATATTGTTGTTTGAACATACAATGCTCAATTCATCATCAGTTTTAGTTATAGAGTAAAAATTTTCTGTATCTATCCATGTTGGTATTTCACTGTTATTATTTAATCTACATACTGCATACTCTTCTAAAAATAGTTTTAATTTCATAATCTACATCTCCTTCAAACTTATTTGTTTAATTAAGATTATACATTAAAAATTATATAAAATAAAATATATTAAAGTAAAAAAGGTTCACTACAGGACATCATTTCCATAGTCAACCTTTAAAACTTAATTAAATTCTAACAAAAAGATATATTATCTAGGTTCAATTATAAGTTTGATGGCAGTTTTCTTATCACCTTCGATTTCTATATCAGTAAATGCGGGAATACACACTAAGTCCATTCCACTAGGTGCAACAAAGCCTCTTGCTATTGCAATTGATTTTATTGCTTGATTTAGAGCTCCAGCTCCTATAGCTTGTATTTCTGCAATACCTCGTTCTCTCAGTACTCCAGCCAAAGCCCCAGCTACAGAATTAGGATTAGATTTTGATGAAACTTTTAGTACTTCCATTTCAACATCTCCTTGTTAATTTGTTAAAGTATCCATTACCTAAAGTACTAAATCACAATTGCCATTTACTAATTACAATCATCATTTAAAGTATACTTTTATAAAAATATACTTCTATAATAGATTTAAGAAAACCTTTATTTTTTAAAACCATTTTATAATGAAAAATCTACAAATTTCTTTATATTCTATAAGCATTTTCCAATATTTCTAAATTTATTATACCTTTGAGACATTATTTCTTCTTTAGGAATATCTTTATAATGATTTAATCTTTCTAAAATGTAAGACTTCATTTCCTTTGAAACAGCTTCTACATCTTTTTGTGCACCACCAAGAGGTTCTTTTATAATCTTATCTATTATTTTTAAATCATATAAATCATTACTTGTAAGTTTCATAACATCACAAGCTTCTTTTGCTTTAGATGAATCTTTAAATAAGATACTAGAAAGACCTTCAGGTGAAATTACAGAATAAACTGAGTGTTCTAACATACACACATCATTACCTACTCCGATTCCTAAAGCTCCTCCACTACCACCTTCACCAATTACAAAGGTGATTACTGGAACAGAAAGTTTACTCATTTCAAGTAAGTTTCTTGCAATAGCTTCTCCTTGTCCTCTTTCTTCTGCCTCTAAGCCACAAAAAGCTCCTGATGTATCAATAAATGTCACTATCGGTCTGTCAAATTTTTCAGCTTGTTTCATAAGTCTTAACGCTTTTCTATATCCTTCTGGATGAGGCATACCAAAGTTTCTTTTTATGTTTTCTTTAGTATCTCTTCCCTTTTGGTGACCAACTATAGTAACATTGAATTTTCCTATTTGCCCTATTCCTCCAACTATAGAAGGGTCATCTTTATAAAGCCTATCTCCATGAAGCTCTAAAAAATTAGAACAAATATGTTCTATGTATTCCAAAGTTGTAGGTCTTTTTATATCTCTACTTAACACTACCTTTTCATATGGTGATAGATGTGAAAAGGCATCTTCTTTAAGCTTTGCTAATTTTTCATTAAGAGAATTTATTTTATCACTTAAATCTATATTATTTGCCTCAGAAATAGCTACTAATTGTTTAATATCATTTTCTAAGACTTTTATTTTATCATTATTATTTTCAATCAAAACAGTTCCTCCTTTATGCCCTATTTCTTGTGCATAGCAAGAATTTGATACAATACTTCCTTCATTTTTCTTCTATCTACTATCATGTCAATAAAACCTTTTTCAAGTAAAAACTCAGAAGTTTGAAATCCTTCAGGAAGTTTTTGATTTATTGTTTGTTCTATCACTCTTGGACCTGCAAAACCAATTAATGTATTTGGTTCAGAAATTATAATATCTCCGAGCATAGCAAAACTAGCAGTTACTCCTCCAGTAGTAGGGTCAGTTAAAACTGATATATATGGTAATGACTTTTCTTCAAGCTTAGCAAGTGCCTGAGAAGTCTTTGCCATTTGCATAAGAGATACCATACCTTCTTGCATTCTAGCTCCTCCTGAAGCAGAACAAATAATTATAGGTAAATTGTTTTTGGCAGCATATTCTATTGAGTAAGTTATTTTTTCCCCAACAATAGAACCCATGCTTCCCATCATAAAATCAGGATTCATTACACAAATAACTGTTTTAATTCCATTTAATCTTCCATAACCTGTGACAACAGCTTCTGACTCATTCGTTTTTTCCTTATAAGAGTCTACTTTTTCTTTATATTTAGGAAAGTTTAATGGATTTTGAAATTCTATATCAGAATTAAATTCCATAAAAGTTCCTTTATCAATCAATAAATTTATTCTATTTCGTACTCTTAAACCATAATGTCTTGAACATTTTGGACATACAAATGAATTTTCTTCTATGTCTTTTCTAAATACATGACTATCGCATCCTTTGCAATAAGTCCAAAATTTATCATCTACACTATTCTTTTTAAAGTTGTCATCTAAAGAAATCGTAACATACTTAGATTCTTTTGATGATAAAAATTTTTTTATCATAATCTATTTACTCCTTATAATGTAGCAAATTCCTTCTTCATAAAGACATCTTCTATAAATTTGGTATGATGAGTATCTTTTCTAAACTCTTCACTTGTTACAAGTGCCTTTTGGAATTCTACATTTGTATTAATACCTTCTACAATAATTTCATCTAGAGCTCTATAAATTCTATTTATACATTCTTCTCTAGTCTCAGCCCAACATATTAATTTACCTATCATAGAATCATATAAAGGTGGTATAGTATATCCTGTATATACAAAAGTATCAAATCTAACACCAAAACCTCCAGGTAAATTTAATGACTCTATCTTACCTGGTGATGGAGCAAAATTATTTGATGAATCTTCAGCATTTATTCTACACTCAATAGCATGGCCTCTAAAAATAACATCTTCTTGTTTAAAAGGTATTTCTTCTCCATTAGCTATAGATATTTGAAGTTTTATAAGGTCAAGATTTGTTACCATCTCTGTGACTGGATGTTCAACTTGTATTCTTGTATTCATCTCTATAAAATAAAAGTTTTTATCTTTATCAACTATAAATTCAATAGTACCAGCACCGATATAACCTACACCTTTTACTATATCCACTGCAATTTTATGAAGATTTATTCTTTCTTCATCTGAAAGGTATGGACTTAAAGACTCTTCTATTACTTTTTGATTTCTTCTTTGCATAGAACAATCTCTATCACCTAAATGTATTGCATTCGAATGTTTATCACCAAATACTTGTACTTCTATATGTCTAGGATTTTCTATAAATTTTTCCATATATAAATCGCTATTAGAAAATGCTGCTAGAGCTTCTGAACTTGCCATATCAAAATTTGAAAAAAGCTCTTCTTCCTTTCTAACGATTCTCATACCTTTCCCACCGCCTCCACTTGAGGCTTTTATCATAACAGGATAGCCAATTTCTCTTGCAACTTCTAAAGCTTCTTCCTTAGTTTTTAAAACAGATTCTGAACCAGGAACAACAGGGATATTTAATTCCATCATAGTTTCTCTTGCTCTAGATTTATCTCCCATCAAAATCATTTGTTCTCTTGTTGGACCTATAAAAATAATATTATTCTCTTCACATTGTTTTGCAAATTCAGGGTTTTCTGATAAAAAGCCAAAACCTGGATGAATAGCATCACATTTTAATTTAAGAGCAAGGTATATAATATTTTCTATGTTATTATAACTCTTGCTTATATTATTTGGCCCTATGCAAATAGATTCATCAGCTATATATCTATGAAAACAATCTTTATCTATTTCAGAATAGATAGCAACAGTTTTTATGCCTAGTTCTTTACACGTTCTGATGATTCTAACTGCTATATCGCCTCTATTTGCAACTAGTATTTTTTTTATCAACTTAAATACCTCCTACTACAATGGTTTTATCTTAAATAAAGGTTGATTATATTCTACTAGTTCTTCATTATCAACTAATACTTCAATTATTTCACCTTTAATTTCACTTGTTATTTCATTCATAAGTTTCATTGCTTCTAATATACATAAAGTGTCACCTTCTTCAACTACATCGCCAACCTTGACAAAGCTTTCTGCATCTGGACTTGGAGAATCATAGAATGTTCCCATCAAAGGAGCTACTACTATTGATAAATTCTCATTAGATACTACAGGTGCCTCGTTTACAAATGGCTTTTCTAAAGAAAGATCTACTACCGATTCTTGTTGTACACTTAAAACAGGCGAGCTTGTAACTTCAGTTTTTTTAGATGCTTCTAATTTAAAATCGCTACTTTCAAGCTTTACATATTCTAAGTTAGTTGAGTCTATGACCTTTAATAATTCCTTAATTTCATTGATGTTCATGTTGTTACCCCCTTGTATTATTACCTGGTGCTAATATTATATCACAAAAAGCAAATTTATAAAAGAAAAAGTGCTGACTATAGAATCAACACATTCAGATATATTTTAATTTTAAATTAACAACCAGTAAATTCTTTTGTTTTAATTTTCCATTATTAATATAAATTATAAGTATAAAATGAATAAAATTCAATATATTTTGCAAAATATAATAAAATACAAATTAATACCTCGGGGATTTTTAAGACAAATACCAAAATTATGCAATTTAGACTTCACTTTCTTTCATATTAGTATCATTTTCTTTGTTCTTATATAGTATATCTTTTAATTTAGTGATTAAAATACTACTATATAAGTTAAAAGTCATTAAAATTGTAGGAATTATAAAATAAAATCTAGCACCAATAAATCCAAAAACTACTGTAACAAGTATTAACCTTTTATTTAAAGTAAAAAAGGGTATATCAAAAATACTTTTATCGGATGTATCTGGAGTATAAGAACGTATAATTCCAAAAACCAAAGTTAGCATACAAAGTGGAAGTAATACATAGCTTGAAATTATTCCTAAAAATCCTATACTTTCAAAGTAACTACTAGCGCTATTTGTATAAACAAACATATATCCATTTAAATAAGCACATATACATGATATAATACCAAAAGTTCCTCCTAAGGATTGAGTGTACCAATTAAAAAATTTAGAATCCATATACCTCGCCTCCTAAAACTGTATATATAATGATATGCATTTAAATAATGAAATATATCTTTATATGCTCATGAACAAAATTTTATTAATTTTATTAATTTATATTTAAGAAATGCAAAGTATAGTGTAGTATATATTAATGTAGATAAAGTTTTATAGAACTTAATTAAATTATCTTATATGGATTTAGTACAAGTTTAAAAAGTTATATTAGGGTTTTATATTTGATTAAGCTGAAAAATTTATTATAAATGAAGGGATGTTTTCGCTTTGGTAGATACATTAGAGTTTGGTCTTAAAATTTTATTTTTTATATTATCGATAATTTGGATGGGGAAAATAATGATTTTAAGAACTGATAAGCAAATAGTAATTAATCCTTTGCTTATTGGTATATCTGCAGTACTTGTGATGTTGCATACCTCACAAAGTAATATTGAGTTTTTTGGACTAGATGTTCAGTATATAAGAATATTTTTGTATATAGTATATTCATTGATAATTTTAATAGGGATATGGGCTACTAACAAAAGAAATGGGATTTTTTAGATAATCTATTCATAGATATCTAAAGGTTGCTAGTAACAAAACATTAATATTAGTGCTTTGTTACTAGCAACCTTTGCTTTGATTTAATATTGAAATTAAAAATATAATAATTAAATAAGTTATATGAATATACACTTTATTTTATGTTATTTTACATTTACAGTGATTAAAACTTCTTGCGATGTATTTAAATCATCTTTGTCATTTAGTATAACTTTCACAACTGCTTGCCCTTTATTATTACCCTTAATAATCATATCTTTACATGAAAGTATACTCTTATCACTTACAGATACCACAAAGTTTAAATCTTTTGGAAGGCTATTAGTTACTTCCCAATATTTGTAATAACTATCAATTTTCTTTGTAACTATTTTTCTCAAATCAATACTCTCACCTTTTGCTATGTCAACATTATGGTATTTAGAATCCAATTTATATTGATTGTCTTTTGTATCAATAAAATTCAAGTCGCAATTTACATCTACACCATTATTAGAAAGAGAATTGACTGTATTATCATTAATTAAATAATTATTTGCAAGATTAATTGAGTCCATATCTTTTAAACCTAGTATTTCTCTAGGAAGTTCCTTTATGTTATTGTTCCAAAAAATAAAATTGTCTATGTTTTCAAGATATGATATACCTTTTAAATTTGAAATATTTTCCCCTGTTGCATAAAATTCTCCATCCAAAGCCTTTATATTACTTATAGTCATTTCATCTGGATTTACATATCGTTTTACAACTGCTCTCAGGTTAGCATCAGGAAAAATATCTTTAAGTTGGTTTTCACTTAAAATCTTATCGTTTGAATTTATTGGATTTAAAGCCGTCGCAGAAATAAGAAATGGTATTAAATTAGCTAAATTCATAGCACCCTCCCACATAAAACAAAATTTTTTACATAGTAAATTAATTTCTATGAGAGGGCTCTGTTTCCTTGTTATATATGCCTACTTTCGTACACTTTATTAATATAAATTAGCATAAATTTCTACTATTAAACTTATAAACATATTACTAGTTACGTTTTTTAGCTTCACATCTAAATATTCGCATGCCTTGTGACATAAATTTATCCTCATACTCTGTTGTAACATTATTTTTATACTCACTACTGCTTAAATCAAGAGAAATATTCTTTAAGAGCCAATTATTTGCAGCAATTTCATTTAAACTAAACTCGAATAATTTTTCATTATCTGTTTTGAAATGAATTTCTCCATTATCTTCTAAAATATTATTATACATTTCTAAAAATCCAGAATAAGTAAGTCTTCTTTTACTCCATCTATTTTTTGGCCATGGGTCACAGAAATTTATATAAATCCTAGATAATTCTTTAGATTCAAAATAATTTAGAATATCGCTTACATCCGCCCACAAAAATAATATATTATCTAAATTAGAATCATCAGCTTTTTCAACAGCCTTTAAGAGTACTTCTTCCTTTAATTCCATAGCAATATAGTTTATATCAGGATTTTGTTTGGCCAAGGTTGTAATAAATTGACCTTTTCCAGTTCCAAATTCCACATGTATTGGATTATCATTTCCAAACTTTATATTCCATTTTCCCTTTAATTTGTCTATATCTTCCCTTAAGACATATTCTGTATAACTTAAAAGTTTTTCATCTGCACCTTTTTTTCGTCTTCTTCTCACAATAAAATTCTCCTTACATATAAAAATTAGTAAAATACATTTTTTATTATACATTATCTTACTTAAAAATAAAAAGAACTCTCTTAAAATAGAAAAGTATTTCTATCAAAGAGAGTTCTCAATATACTAAAAAATCAATTCTAGTGGCACCCTGAACAACCAGAGCATCCTCCTCCACCTTGATCTTTCATGTTTTCAGGAATTACTCTAAATCCAAACCCTGTATCTTCTATAATTATATCTCCATATTGACTGTATTCATCAGAGCTCATTACAAATTGCAATTCTCCAACTTCATAAGTTAAGTCATCTTCTTTTTTCTCATCTAAAGCTAATCCAAAAGAAGGACCTCCACAACCAACACCTGCAAAGTATACTCTTACATTGTTAGGTTTATCTTGATTGTCTTTTAGGATACTTTTTAAAGTATCAATAGCTGTTTCTGGTAAAGTAATTTTCATCAAATCATTCCCTTTCAAGTATTTTATTAAAACAATATCTATTATATACCCATATAACGTATATAATCAATTAGTTTTTGTATATTTTGCCAAAACTTCTATCAATTATTACTTAAACCTTTTAAATATTTCACTGTCTTAAATAAATACCCTGATAATATGTTTAGTAAACAGCAAATAAAATAATTCATATATACTATAATCTTTTATTCATTGCCTTAATATTATAACACATTTAACATAGTCTAATTCATATATACAAAATTTATACAATCTGAAAAGTATGGAAAATGTTTAAGAAAATCTTTAAATTTATTATGTAAAAATTAGCATAATACATCTACCAATTATTATGCTATTACACCATCTAGAACTGTAATAATACGATTACTACTTGCAGTTAAAGCCAGACAGAAAAGCACTAAGAAAAAAATAATGTACGAGTAAAATATTGTCTTATATCCAGACTTACGCATTTAATCAAATCTTTTCTTAAACTTATATATTTGTGTTTTTAACTATTTTTAATGCAAATATTCTTAAATATGATACTTCTTAAATTATATGTGTATAGTTTCATATTATCAAGTTATCTGTTTTATTTAATAAAGCACTACGACAATATACAAAACAGTGACGATATATAAAACAGTGACGATATATAAAACAGTTTAAAATTACTTATCAAACTATCTAAATCTGAATACAAAATAATATGTGTATATTAATGAAAATAGAAAAGCATATCATAGAACCACTTTTATAGGGGATACTTTAATAAAAGAATTAAAAATTATAACATATAAAAAATTTCCACTAAAAAATAATTGTGTTAGAAGAATGACAGAAAATCATGTATTTTAGAAATATTTTACAAATATTAAGAATAATAAAACACTTGAAATTGCTTATGTCAAGAAATTTTATATAATATAAACTGGTCAAATATGTTATAATATTAAATTGTGACAAGTTCATGGAGGTGTTTATATGAAAAAACAAAAGTCGCCAATTTTACTTGAAATGATTGGGTTATTTTTTGGTTGTATATCAATGAGTATTGGTATAAATATGTTTTTAAAACCACATACAATTGCTCCTGGAGGGCTTAGTGGTCTATCTTTAGTATTAAATAAAGTTACAGGGCTTCCAGTATCAGCTATCATGTTAATCATAGGTGTACCATTAGTAATACTTGCCTTTAGAATTATGGGTACAAAAAATTCATTAAAAACGTTATTTGGAACAATTGTATTCTCTGCTATAGTCCAATTGACAGACCCACTATCAAAATTGAGATTAACTGATGACTTACTACTATCTGCTATTGCAGGAGGAATTTTGGTTGGGATAGGTTTAGGAATAATGTTTAAATCAGATGCTTCTACTGGAGGAACAGATTTAATTGCACTTATACTTAGTAAAAAGTTTCCAGGGATAAAAGCTACAAAATTTATGTCTTGTTTAGATGGAATGGTCGTTATATCTTCTGGTATAGTAAATCGTAGTATAGAAACGGGACTTTACTCTGGGATAGCGCTTTGTGTCTTAATAAAAATAGCAGACATGATAATGGAAGGATTTGATCATTCAAAAGCATTTTTTATTATTTCTGAAGAACCTGAAAGTTTAAGACAAGCTATAACAAAAGAACTTGATAGAGGTCTTACTATTCTTGATGGTAAAGGTGGTTACACTAGAGAAAATAAAGAAGTACTACTTGTTGTAGTTTCTAAAAAACAAGAACTTTATCTTAAGAGATTAGTTAAAAAGACTGACCCTACTGCATTTGTTATTGTTACAGATGTGCATGAGGTTCTTGGAGAAGGATTTAAAAACTTAGAAAATTAATTAATAGGTTATTTTATAACTTTGTTTATATATTTTTTAATAACTTATAGACGCCAAAATCATATTATATTAAAGTGTGAGTATATTAATATACTAAACCTTTTTAGTGGATATAATATGATTTTGGCATTGTTTTTATCTAGCTCTTATTAGAACACTAAATACTCATTATTTTTTTTAATTCATACTGATAACAAGGGACATTTTTTATCGTGCTTCCAGTATGAATTTTTTTGATATATTTTCCTACACATTTAAAGCCTAATAAATCTAATGATTTTGTAGAATTCGTATTTTCTTCATAGGTTATTGCAATGATTTTATTTAGATTTAGCTCCCTAAATCCATATTGTATTACTCTTTTAGTTATCTCAGTAGCAAAATCATGCCCCCAATAATTTGGATTAATACATATGCCTATTTCTGCTTCCAATGCCTTGGGATTTATATTATTAAATCCCATATTCCCAATAACTTTATTATCTCTTTTGTATACTATTGCAAAGTGACCTATTTTTCCTTTTTTATATGGATTTAAAAAAAATGATTTTATAAATTTTCTTGTGTCTTCTAAAGACTTGTGCTCACTAAATGGTAAATGTTTTACTACTACTTTATTTTTATAACAATCAAAAAAATCTTCAGTATCATTTAATGATGCAGGTCTTAGTATACAGTTTCTAGTTTCTAAGGTTTTCATTTGAGGATATTCAGAATCAGACATTTCTAATCCTCCTTTATACATTAATCTAATATACTGTTCATATTTAAAATACGATATTAATTATATAAATGTGCTCAAATTAACCTTATTTCTAATTTTAATAAAAATTAGCTTATTATAAATCTTTCAAATCTACAACATTGTTAGTAATAATAGAAGCTCTATAGTAGTTCTATTTATTGTAAGATATATGTATATGTAGGTATTTCTCACTTTAATTTATTTTTATTAAACTTATTTTAGAATTACTAAACACAAATTTACATATTATTAGATATCATACTTAGAAACTCTTTTGTTGCTAGTGATAGAGATATATTTTTTAAATGGCAATAACCTATATTTCTCTTAGGTATTGGTTCTTTTATGTCTAATTTAAATAATTTTCCACTATTTAAGTAATCTATGCTAAATTCTTCTATAACACAAGATACTCCAAGGTTTATATATGCAAATTCTAAAAGTAATTCATGAGAACCTAATTCTATATCTGGATTTAGTTTTATACCTTTTGATAAAAAATATTCATTTACATAAAGTCTTGAATTTGCTTTATTTTCTAACATTATCAAAGGGAACAAATTTAATTCTTCTAAAGATATTTGTTTTCCTTTGTATTCTATGTAATCATTTGCACATACAAATATGTCATGTATCTCAATACATTCGACGATATTTAATGTCTCATCTTCTATTGGCATATTTATGATTGCTATATCAATATTACCATCTTTAAGTAATGATATAAGTTCTCTACTAGTTCTATTTATTGTAGATACATGTATATGTGGGTATTTCTTATGAAAAATTTCCAAATACTTTAATAGAAAAAAACGTGCTGCTGTGTCTCCTACTCCAATTTTTAATGAACCATATTCCAATTTTTTAAATTTATTTATTCTATCTTCTCCTGATGCAATTAAGTTTAATGCAGTAGCAACATGTTCACTTAAAATTTTCCCTTCTGGAGTTAACTTTACACCTTTATTATTTCTATAAAATAATATTGTATCTAATTGTTCTTCTAATTGTTTAATTGACTGGCTTACAGCTGGCTGTGACATAAATAATTCTTTGGCAGCAAGAGAAAAGCTTTTATGACTTACAACTGCATTGAAAACTTTATATAATTCAAGTTTTACGTTCATACATAACTACTCCTTATATCAAATATTAGTATTATTTATTTTACTTATGATTATATTTGAATTATAATATACATGGTACTAATATGACAATATTAATTCTTTAGGAGGATTTTAAATAATGGATAGATTAGTTGGAACTGTTTCAAGAGGTGTTAGAGCACCTATTATAAGACAAGGAGATGACTTAGTTAAAATAGTTGTTGATTCTGTTTTAAATGCATCAAAGAATGAAAACTTTGAAGTTAGAGACAAAGATGTAATTGCTGTTACAGAAGCTGTTGTTGCTAGAGCACAAGGAAACTATGCTCATGTTGACAATATAGCAAAAGATGTAAAAGATAAATTTGGAGATGATACTGTTGGTGTTATATTCCCAATTTTAAGTAGAAATCGTTTTGCAATATGTCTAAAGGGTATTGCAAAAGGATGTAGAAAAATTGTATTAATGTTAAGCTACCCTTCTGATGAAGTTGGAAATCACTTAATAAGTCTTGATGAACTTGATGACAAAGGAATAAACCCTTGGTCAGATGTGTTAACAGAAGAAAAATATAGAGAGCTATTTGGATATAATAAACATACATTTACTGGTGTTGATTATGTTGATTATTATAAAAATTTAATTAAAGAGTGTGGCGCAGAAGTAGAAATAGTTTTTGCTAATAACCCAAAAACTATACTTAATTACACAACAAGTGTTTTAACTTGTGATATACATACAAGACAGAGAACAAAGAGAATTTTAAATCAAAATGGTGCTAAAAAAGTATATTCTCTTGATGATATAATGACATCAAGTGTAGATGGCAGTGGATATAATGACCAATATGGACTTTTAGGTTCAAACAAAGCTACAGAAGAAACTGTAAAATTATTCCCTATAAATTGTGATGAAGTTGTAAATAAAATTCAAAGCAATATGAAAGAAATTACAGGTAAAAATGTAGAAGTAATGGTTTATGGAGATGGAGCTTTCAAAGACCCTGTAGGAAAAATATGGGAGCTAGCTGACCCAGTAGTTTCTCCTGCTTATACAAAAGGCCTAGAGGGTACTCCAAATGAGGTAAAATTAAAATATTTAGCTGATAATGACTTTGCTGACTTATCTGGAGATGAGTTAAAAAAAGCAATTTCAAAATACATAGTTGAAAAAGATAATAAATCTGATGATTTAACAGGAAATATGGTTTCTCAAGGTACTACTCCAAGAAGACTTACAGACCTTATAGGTTCTTTAGCAGATTTAACTTCTGGAAGTGGAGATAAAGGTACTCCTATTATTTACATACAAGGTTATTTTGATAACTATACAAAATAATATATCTTAAGGCATTTTAGGTAATTTATTTAGATTAAAAACTAATATAAACCTCTTAACTGATATAACTTTACTGTATATCAATTAAGAGGTTATTTAATATTTACATAGTTTAATTTATTAATCGTTATTAAAAATTTTAATCTCTATTTATTTCTGAAATAATATCACTCTTTAATATTTGTTTTACTGGAATGATAACTGCAATAATGCTAATAGTAATATTTAAAATAATCATACCCATGTATAGAGACATATTTATATTAAAGACTGGATTTATATATAAATATACGCGTTTTACTATAAAATAAATCATGGATTGCCCAATAATACTTCCAATTACCATTATAATACTTGCATATAATCCATATAAGAAACCTTCCCTCATCATCATAATCAAGAACTTATTATCTGTGATTCCCATAGCTCTTAAAATTCCAAATTCATGTCTTCTTGAAAAAACTAAATAACTCACTGTATTGATAATATGAAACAAACTTATGCTTAGAAGTACAAATACAATACCATATATAAACAATAATTTCTGGTTTAAATAAATATTATTTTTTTCAATAGCAATGGTATAATCTGTCACAATACATCGTTTTATATTATGTATAACATTCTTTATTTCTTTAGCTACTTCCATGCTATTGCTTTCTTTCGTCTTTTTTATACTGGCCATATTGTAATTTATGATATTAAAATTACTTTCCATTTGTTCATTTGTCATAACTATATCCATACCATAATCGCCAATAAAGTATATATTATTTGCCATTACACGTTTTACAGTAGCAGCAACTACAAATTCTTTTACTGTATAATTATTTTTATCTTCTTCTTTAAACTTAATAATCTCATCTGTAGGTTTCATTGTTTTTGGCACTTTAACTTTGATAGTATCTCCTGGCTTTATGTCAACTGCACCATATATACCAGTACCATCCATAGGAAGTCTAACAATCACTTTGTTGTTTTTAACCATGTCAGAATTATCAAATTTTCCATCAATAATATAAGGATTTAATCCTTTTAACATATCAGCATTATATCCATAGATATTTGTCTTTAAGAGATGTCCCCCATCACTTTGTTTAGTGCAAATTCCATTGAAAAAATTCTTTATTCTGTAATCTTTTTCAAGAGGTTTAAAGAAATTTTTCCAAAGTAATTGCTCATCTCTAATGTGTATACCTCCCAAAAAATACCTTACTGGGTAAATACTTGATACTCCTTCTACTTCGTTTAGTTTTGAAATTTTATCTCTTGGTATTCCTACATCAAAATCAGTTGTTTGCATAGCTATTTGATAGTCAGAATTTAAACCATCATCGACTTTCATTGTAAGTTCATTATTATTTCTGGTAAGTTGTATAGAATAGCTAGAACATAGAAAAATAATTCCCCCAAGAGCTAATGAACACAAAATTCCTATAAACATTCCTTTTTTTTGAGTCATATATTTATGAGATAATACTGCTGTCATGTTAGAAAACTTTATGCTTTTTATATCTCTATTTTGTTTATTAGTAACTTCAAAATTTTTCATTGACTCAATACTAGAATATTTGTTTAGTTTATATACAACTCGTATAGTGATTAAAATTAACAATAATGCTAAAAATAAAAATCCTAAGTAAATAGATTTCTCACTTATAAAAAATGACCCTGAAATAATATCACTACCTAAGAATATATGAGGAAATTGTTGATGTATTGTTGAAGCTACTCCTATTCCTAAAATACATCCTATAGGAAAACCTACGATGAAAAGTAAAAATAATTCTAAAAACAATAGTAGTAAAAGTTGGTTATTGTTGGCACCTAATACTTCTAAAACGCCATATTGTGATACTCTTTGAAGTATAGAAACATGGAAAATACTATATACTGCTGCTGCACTAAATATTCCAATAATTAAAATAATTGCATTTGTATTTAACTTTAAAGAATTTAAGAATTGAAATATACTATATCTTTCAAAAGTTATTGGAGGTTTTACACCAAATTCACTTGATAAATTCCAGTTTACATGGGAACTTTTTTTCGATATATTAAATTCTCTCATAAATTTAGAACTTTGTTTTTTTATATTTCTATTTTCATCAAATTTTACATAAACCATATAATTACCATTTTCTTCAGAAAATGTAGAACTATCTACAAAGCCCTCCAAAGTAGTTTCTGGATTTAAAAGATTAGATAAAATCCCATATAACTTATAAGTTTTTCCGTCTAATTTTATCTCCGTTCCAATTTTCTCTTTTAGATTTAAATTATTTAATGAATAGGTATCAAGCGCTATTTCTCCTTCTTTGCTAGGAAGCTTTCCTTTTAATAATTTTCTACCTGTCATATCTAAATAAGATGAATCCACATTTAAAAACTTCATAATGAAAGGTTCATCTATAGAACCTTTAGTATTTGTTATACCAAGTCTGTTTACAGTGTATTCATTTGATTTTTTGTTTTTCTTAATTTTTTGTAGTTGTTTATTATCTACCTTAAAATAAAAATGATAATCTCCATTATCTTCTCTTATTTTCTCAATTCTACTTTTATTTGCACTATGTACTAGAGAACCAATTCCTGTTAATAAGGCTACTGATAGTACGATACTTAAAATTATAGATATAGATTGTTTTTTATAATGTTTAATATATTGAATTGCAAACTTCATTAAAGATATCATAGTATTTCACCGCCATTATTTACTACAATTCCATCTTCAATATGTATAATAGAATCGCATATTTGTGCTATATTTTCATTATGTGTTACCATAAGTATTGTTTGGTGAAATTTTGCACTACTTTCTTTTAATAAACATACTACTTCCATTGTGGTCTTACTATCAAGATTTCCTGTTGGTTCATCAGCTAGTATAAGTGCAGGTTTATTTGATAAGGCTCTAGCAATTGCTACTCTCTGTTGTTGTCCACCAGAAAGTTCACTTGGAAATTTTAGACGCTTATCCCAAATTCCTAATGTATTCATTAACATTTCAATATAATCATGGTCCACATAACTTCCTTTATCTAATGTAACAGGAAGAGCAATATTATCATAGACATTCAATACTGGTATTAAACTGTAATTTTGAAATATAAAACCTATATTCCTTCTTCTAAATACAGTCAAATCCTTTTTTCTTAGTTTAGATATGTTTTTCCCTTTAATTATTACATCTCCTGATGAAGGGTTATCCAACCCACCTATAATGTTTAATAATGTACTTTTACCAGACCCAGAAGTTCCAACTATAGCAGTAAATGTAGCCTGTTCAATTTCTATGTTTACTCCATTTAGAGCATTGACCTTGTTTTCATCTTCTCCATAATGTTTTACTAAATGATTCGTCACTAATATACTCATTTTATTTCTCCTTTCAACATAACTTAAAGTATAAGTTCTTATAAGATATTGTAAGTGACGATAATTACATCCATCCTACAAAGTTAATTTAAACTCTTACAATTTTGTAAGAAGATACTAAAACAACTTCCTCTTCCTAATTTAGATTCTACTATAATATTTCCATTTTCCTTTTCTAAAATTAATCTTGTAAGATATAGACCAATTCCTGTACCATTTTGATTTTCAACATTTTTACTTCTATAAAATCGTTTAAAAATATTGTTCAATTCTTTACTATCAATACCTATTCCTTCATCTTTGATTATAATTTTAGTATATAGTTCCATTTTTTCTACAGAAATAGTAATTATACTATCTGATGGTGAATATTTTATTGCATTTTCTAAGACATTTACAATTGCCTCTATAGTCCATTTCTTATTATGAAATAACTTTATATCTGAAAATGTTTCTAAATTTATTTTTATGTTTTTAGATTCTGCTTTATTAAAAACAGTACTGATACTTTGAACAATAGTATCTTTAATCATCAATTCTTCTGTTTCAAATCTAATAACTCCATCTTCTAATTTGGTCATCTTAAATAGAGATTCTAACAACCAGTCAATTTTAAAAGTTTGATTTTTCATTTTTTGTAAGAACTCCACTTTTTTTGATGTAGGAAGATTCATATTTTCTAAAAGTTCACAGTAAATGGTAATATTTGAAAGTGGTGTTTTTAATTGATGTGACATATTTGAAATTAAACTTTTAATTGCTTCTTTTTCTGATTTTGACTGCTCTACTTCTATTTCTATCATATCTTTAACTTTTTTTACTTGATAAGAAATTTTTGATACTCTTGTATCTTTTGTATCTGGATAAGAAACTTCTTTACCTTCCAATAATTGATTTAACATTAGACTCAATTCATCACATGTATTTTGACTTTTTTTAATAGTTATTATAGATATAATTATCATACATATCGCAAAAAATAGGACCAACATATTATTCTACCTCATTCCATAGATATCCCATTCCATAAGCTGTTTTTATATACTTTGGATTAGATGGATTATCTTCTACCTTCATTCTAAGTCTTCTTATATTTACAGATACAATATTCTCATCAACATAATTTTCTTCACTATCCCATATATGATTTAAAATTTGTTCTTTTAATAATATTTGACCTTTATTCTCAATTAAATAATTAATAAGCTTATATTCTACAGCACTAAGCTCCAAATCCACTTCATTTTTATATACTTTTAGTGAATTTTGGTCTAGTTTTATTCCATTAGAATATATCACTTTATTATTTGATTTTTTTCTTATTGCTACTTTAACTCTTGCTTTTAATACAGATAGAGAAAATGGTTTTGTGATATAATCATCTAGCCCTATCTCTAATCCTGTTACCTCATCGATTTCTGAATCTCTTGCAGTAAGCATTATAATTGGAATGTCTGATTTTTCACGTATTTGCTTACATACATCAAATCCATTTCCATCTGGCAAGTTACAATCTAAAATTATAAAATCTATATTTTTATTATTAAATACATGTAAGCCTTCTTGTTTTGTATAAGCTTTTAAAACATTAAATCCTTCACTTTCAAAAGCATAAAAAAGACCCTCATTTAAATTTGTATCATCTTCAATAATTAATAAATTCAAATTTTCTCCTCCTTATATTTTTATTTTTAAACTTGTAAAATAGTATTTTCTTGCTCTATCTTATTAAAAAATATATAGATACACTTATTTTACTAAAAAAACTGTAATTAAATTTATTTTTTCTCAAATTTAATTACAGTTTTTTATTTATAGATTATTTTTCTTATTTATAGGTTATTTTTCTTTAGAACATTCTCTATAAAATGCTTTAATTAATTTTAAGTCGTTATCAGCTATAATAGGTACACCACTTGCACTTAATAAATTAGCTAGACATTCAATACGTTTGAAATGTTTTTCTGTACTTTCACTAAATAATACTGGGTCTAACCAAATATTTATTAATATTATAAATAATTCAGACATTTCATCTGGATAATCAGTTTTAAAAACACCTTCTTCAATACCTTGTTTTATTAAGTAAGATAATAAAGGAGTAATTTCAAGCGTAGATGCTCGTATACTCTTTATAAAGAAGGTAGGTTTTTTTTGAGAGCACATATAATCAATCAATTTCTTTCTTATTTCTGAGCTAGATATACATAAGATAAACGCAGATATTTTTTCTCTAATCGTAAAGTCAGAATTATGTAATATTAACTTTAAATCTTCTATCTCTACTTTTAAAATATTTGATATAATCTCTTCGAACAGGACTTCTTTATCTTTAAAATGATAGTATACAGATTCTTTAGATATATCAAGAGTATCTACGACTTGTTGCATGGTTACATCATCATAGTCACTTTCTTCAAATATTTTCCATGCAACTTCTAATATCTGACTTCTTATCTTATCAGAATGCTTATTTCTTGACATATAAATTCACTTCTTTCTTTATCAATTTGTATTAATTCTTAGTATATTTATTATAATAAGATTTTTTACAATATGTCAATACACTCCATTTAAAGACAATAAATCATATTTATTCTTAAATTTTTTATTATTTATTATTAATATAATTTATATGTAAAAATATTGTAAAACTTGTATAAATACAAATTATTTAATTTAACGACGCTTAAATTGAAAATATAACCTTATTCTTATATAATTAAGTTATGTAAGGATAAGGTTATATTATTTAATTATACTTTTACTAGGGGGAATAGAATTGAAAAGGGTTGATGAAAGAAATACTATGTTTGCAAGAGCAAATTATAAAAAAAATGGTTTTGCTTATAATGACTATTATGAGAAAAATCCTGAAAAAAAAGAAGTTGATGATAGTATAAGAAGTAGACCAAATTTATGTAGTGAAGGAACTATGACTTATAATGAGATAAATTCTCCAATGGCAAGTAGTGCATTTGACTTTTTATCTGATATAAAATCACTATGTGAAGGAAAAATTTGTGACAATAAAGTAGATGTAGATGCAAAGTCAATGACTAAAAAGATAAAAGGGTTTGCAAAGCAATATGGAGCTTCTGTGATTGGTATAACTAGATTAAAAGACTACCATATTTATACAAATAGAGGTAGGCATGAAGAAAACTACGGCGAAGAAGTTAATCTATCTCATAAATATGCAATTGTATTTGGATGTGAAATGGATAAAGAAATGATAAACAGAGCCCCAATGATATGTGAAGTTATAGAAACTTCAAAATGTTATGTAGATGCATCTATTGTCGGTATGATTTTAAG
Organism: Clostridioides sp. ZZV15-6388; assembly: GCF_020657755.1. Taxonomy (NCBI): domain Bacteria; kingdom Bacillati; phylum Bacillota; class Clostridia; order Peptostreptococcales; family Peptostreptococcaceae; genus Clostridioides; species Clostridioides sp. ZZV15-6388. The sequence continues at coordinate 22,936 of NZ_JAGWCU010000015.1, forward strand.
TTACTACATAAGAAACCTAGGATATGATGCTAGAAATCATATGGATGCTAATTATCTAGTAATGCCTGTTTTTTTAGCTCGTGATGCTGGATTAGGTGATATAGGGAGAAATGCAATACTTACAAATAAAGATTATGGTTCTAGACTTAGACTAGGGGTTGTCACTACTGACATTCCACTTATAGAAGATGAATATGTTGATTTTGGACTTGAAGACTTTTGCAAAGTATGTAAAAAATGTTCTTTTAATTGCCCTTCTCACTCACTTTCTAATGATATTAAAATTGGTGATGATGGAAAATATAATTGGGTGATTGAACATGAAACATGTTATATTAAATGGAGATATCTAGGCACAGACTGTGGTATGTGTATATCTGCTTGCCCATTTAGCCAAAACCTTGAAACTATAAAAAACACTACCTCTTTTAAAGGCAATAATGAGCTTATTGAGAAGGCTTTGGATGAATATACTTCAAAATTTGGTAAAAGAATATTTGTACCTGGAAATCCATCTTGGTTAAAATAATTTTATATATTTATATATTTAATAATTAGTCTGTCCTATGATAAATTCTAGGGCAGATTATTTATTAAATATTTTATTTATATAAATAATTTATATTATTTATGACAATTTAGCAACATTTTGAGTCTATAATTGACTTTGTATAGAATATTAAAAATAAAAGGAGTGAATATATGGAAAAAATATTAGTAGTAGAAGATGATACTATATTAAATAAAACACTATCATATAACTTAAATGAAGAGAGATATATGGTTATTTCAAAATTTACAGCTATATCTGCTTTAGAATCTATTGCTAAACACAAATTTGATTTAATTATTTTAGATGTTAATCTACCAGATAAAAGCGGATTTGATTTATGCAAGAAAATTAAAGAAAATTATGATATCCCTATAATTTTTTTAACTGCCAATGATATGGAATATGATATGATTAAAGGTTATGAACTTGGAGCTTTGGATTATATAACAAAACCATTTAACATCAATGTGTTTAAACAAAAAGTAAGAGCACTTTTAAAGCATATTACAACAAAAACAAAACAAGATTGCTATGATGATGGACATCTCAAGATTAACTTTTCTGAGCTCTCTGCATGTATAAATGGCAATCAAATTGTATTTACGCCACTAGAATATCGTACTTTAAAACTATTTATTGAAAATCCTAAAAATATCCTAACAAGAAAAATACTTTTAGAAAAACTTTGGGATATAGATGCTAATTTTGTAGATGAACATACTTTGACATCTGTTATAAGTAGAATTAGAAGTAAAATTGAAAAAGATGACTCTCAATATATTAAAACACTATATGGTATGGGATACATGTGGATAGGTGAAAAAAATGAATTTTAAAAAATTTTCTTTTAATACTATTTATTTAATAATAGCTGTTAGTATGGCTCTTACAGTTATTCTATTCAATATAGCAATTTATATAATAACTAATGATTTTAAAATAGTTGCCCTATTATTAATATATACAATAATATTCTGTGGTTTTATATTATTAATCATACACTTACTTCATAAGAAAATAACTCTCTTTTGCTCTGAGATATGTTTAACTTTAGATAAGATGATGAATAGTGAAGATAATCTAGAAATTGCTTTTGAAGAAGAAACACTTTTGTCACGTATTAATCATAGAATGATTAGAATGTATGAAGTCATTCAAGAAAGTCGTCATAATATTGCTATGGAAAAAGCTGATTTACAAGAATTAGTTTCTGATATATCTCATCAAATCAAAACTCCTATTGCAAACTTAAAGATAATTAATACTACCCTATTAAATCAGAATCTTAAAGCGGAAATTCAAAATGAGTTTTTGATAGATATGCAAGGTCAATTAGATAAATTAGAATTTTTAATGCAGTCTATGATAAAAACTTCAAGACTAGAAACAGGTATAATTAAATTATCTAAAAAGAAGAATTTGATTTATGAAACAATTGCTACTTCACTTAGTGGAATTTTATTTGATGCTGAAAAAAAGGACATTGAAGTTACAGTTGATTGTGATTCAAACTTATGTATATGTCATGATAAAAAATGGACTTCTGAAGCTATTTTCAATATATTAGATAATGCAGTGAAGTACACAAGCCCTAAAGGTAAAATACATATATCTACAGAATGCTGGGTTATGTATGTTAAAATAGATATTACTGATACTGGAAAAGGCATATCAGAAAGTAACCAAGCAGAAATTTTTAAGAGATTCTATCGTGAAGAAGATGTACATGATATAGATGGTATTGGAATTGGTCTATATCTCTCAAGAAAAATTATATCTCTTCAAGGTGGATATATTAAAGTTACATCAAAAATTGGAAAAGGCTCTACTTTTTCTATATTTTTGCCTAATAAATAAATTTTCAAATATTTTATTTGTGATAATTCTGCAACATTTTGATTATATACTGTACTTACAATATATGAAGGAGGTCCTTATGATGAGTATTTTACAAGTAATAGACTTAAAGAAATATTATGGTAGAAATTCAAACATTACAAAAGCTCTTGATGGTGTGAGCCTATCTGTTGAAAAAGGTGAATTTATTTCTATTGTAGGTACATCTGGTAGTGGTAAATCTACATTATTAAATATGATGGGCGGTTTAGACAATCCTACATCCGGAAATGTAATTATAAGAGGAAAAGAATTATCAACTATGAATGATGAACAACTTACAATTTTTCGACGTAGAAACATAGGTTTTATATTCCAAAATTATAATCTTGTTCCCTTACTTAATGTATATGAAAATATCATTTTGCCAATTGGATTGGATGGTGAAACACTAGATAAAGACTTTATAAATGAAATTATAAGTCTACTAGCACTAGATGAAAAACTATATGATATTCCAGGTAATCTTTCTGGAGGACAACAGCAACGTGTTGCTATTGCAAGGGCACTTGTAACGAAACCTGCTATTATACTTGCTGATGAACCAACAGGTAATCTTGACAGTAAAACAAGTGCAGATGTATTAGGTTTACTTAAAATGACAAGTGAGAAATTTAACCAAACAATTGTAATGATTACCCATAATAATGAAATTGCACAATTAGCAGATAGAATTATTCGTATTGAAGATGGAAAAATTGATAACTAGGAGGTGAAATATATGTTTAAAAATAATAATGGTGCTTTCATTAGAAAAATAGCATTGAATGATTTAAAAATTAATAAGCTTAAATTTTTTCTTTCAGGTATTATTATAATGATTTCTACATGTTTATTATTAACGACTGCTTTAGTTTCATATAATGGTTCTATGGATTTAGTTAATGCATCTCCCTATCATGCGAGATATCAATCTGTAAATGAAAAATCAAAAAACATATTACAGCAAAATAAAAACTTTAGTAGCGTAGGAGTTTATAAGTTACTTGGTAATAAGATAAAATCAGATTATAGGATGTCAATGATATATGCAGATAACACTGCAATTGAGCTTCTGAATTTTAAACTACTAAAAGGAACTATACCAACAAATAAATATGAAATTGCTATTTCAGAAAAATATCTGCATGAACTTGGTTTAAATAAAGACCTTGGAGATAGTATTACATTAAAATATCGTGATAATATTACTAACAAAGAAATACAAAGTAATTTTATTATTGTTGGATTTGTAGAAAATTATTATCAAGATAATGCTAAGCAATACTATACAGTTGTTTCCAATGATTATCTAAAGAATGTAGCTTCTACACCTTTACAAATCAAAAGCAATAATTTTGATGAAGCAACTCCAAATACTGTAGATGTATTAGTTAGATTATCAAAAGAAAATTTAGAAAAATCTCCTACTTCAATTAAGACTCAATTAAATGAAATTGGTTCCTCTTTAAATATTAAAAAACATAATATATATTTAAATGATAATTATATTGAATCAAATTTAATTGATAGTGAACAAGTTATTACAGTTTTAATAGTAGGAGTAATTATTCTTTTTTCTAGTTTATTTGTTATTTATAGTATTTTTTATATTTCAGTTGTTAATTCGGTTCAAATGTATGCAAAATTGAAAGCACTTGGTATGACTTCTTTGCAATTAAAAAAGATTATTTACCTACAAGGAAATATTTTATCTATTATTTTTATTCCAATAGGCATTATATCTTCCTGTATAATTACATATATAATTCAACCTTTAGCATGGCAAATGACTACTGACTTATTTATTACTGTAGTATTATCAATAGTAATATTTTTGACTGTAAGAATTTCTTTAAACAAACCAGCTAGAATTATTTCTAAAACTTCTGCTATTGAAGCTATGCAATATACAGAAATTAAATTTAGAAATAAAATTAAAACACTTAATCATATAAATATTAAAAATTTAGCACTAAAAAATATTGAGGCAAATAGAAAGAAAAATTTAATAGCATTAATTTCATTGAGTATTAGTGGAATATTATTTATTTCAATTGCTAGTCTTGCTAATTCTATAGATTTTAACAAACAGATGTCTCAGACATTCGTTTATAATGAAAATTATATTATTGGAAATAAAATTGACAATTTGTATGAACGCATTACACAAATTCAGCAAAATAATCCATTTACAAACACTCTTAAAAATGAAATCAATTCAATTTATGGAGTACAAAAGGTAATTGAATCTAAAGGAATTAAATGTGAAGTTATAGACCCTTCAATTAAAGATGAAGATGGAAGTAAAGTTACAACATTGATTGAAGGTATCACACCAGAGCTTGCAAAATCATTCCAAAAGTATATTGTAAATGGAAAAATTGACTATAATCAATTGGATTCAAACAGCTTAATTGTAAATAAACATAAAACAAAATCTTATGGAGTTGATTTGAAAATTGGACGTACAATTACATTTAACATATTTAGTGGAAATGACATCATCAAAAGACAAATGAAAATAGTTGGAATAATCGATAATTCCAATACAGGATGTATGTTCTTTACTTCAGATAAGGCTTTAGATAAAATAACACCATATAATACAAATTTACATTTTTCAATTTTATCTGATAAAAAATATTCAAAAGAAGTTGAAGAAAAACTATTAAATATTATTCAAAATAATTCAAATTTAATCCTTTATTCATATGATAATGATTATAAAATGCTAACTAGAGCTTTTAAGTATATGATTATAGCTGCATATGTATTTGTTGGCTTAATTTCCTGTTTTGGTATCCTTAATATGACAAATATTCTTGTAAATAGTGTATTAATTAGAAAAAAAGAGTTTGCCTTGCTTCAGGCAGTTGGAATGACAAAAAAACAGTTGCACAAAATGCTCTATCGAGAAGGTTTGAATTTGAGTATTAAAGCTATATTTGTATCGATTATATTGGGTTATTGTGGTTCAAAATTACTCTGCTTTTTTATAAAAGATGTTATTAGATTAGACTTCATTAATTTCAATTTTTCTATCTTTTCTATTTTAATTTTTTCATTTGTGTTAATATGCATACAAATATTAATAATTGAATTACTTATAAGAAATCTAGAAAAACAATCCCTTACAGAACGTTTACGCTCTCAATAAGAATAGACATAAAAATAGCTACTTTTATACTACACTCAACATAGATTTTCAAAATTCGGAGGGTCAGAAAATTTTGATTTTACGACCCTCTGTTTGTTTTTTTATCTTCTATTGTTTATTTTCTGAATATATCAATCGCATGACTCGTAACGCCTATTAAATCTTCGCGTTCACAAGTAGCAAAGTGATACTTCAAATATAACTCAAATGCGTCATCATCCATAGCATCTACTGCTTCACGCATACATAGAGCTAAACCGTCTGATGCGACGTAATGCAGTCTTGTTACAGGAAAGACAGACATCAAATCGTCAATGTTTTCTTTACGGACAAGTTCAAACAAATCATTTGGCTCTGACTTGGTAGCAAATGTCTGTGGGTCAATCAAGCCCTTTTCAATATATTCAGCTACATTGATATTTCCACGGTTGAACCCTTCATCAATAAGACAGCCATCAGATACAACATATGCAGCAAAAATCACACCCCCATGCTTTGTTACACGAATAGCCTCATGTAGAGCTTGTTGTTTATCCTCTTTGTTATAAAGATGATACAACGGACCTAACAACAATGTAATGTCATATTCATTATCTGGAAAAACAGATAAATCCATAGCATTACCTTGAGTAATAGTTATATTTTCATTTGATTGAATATTTTTACGGAAAACTTCTATGTTATGTTCGACCAATTCCACTGCATCTACATCATATCCCTGACGTGCCAGCGTGTGAGAATAGCGACCAGTTGCAGCGCCAATTTCAAGCACACGGTCGCCAGGTTTTATGTACTTCTCAATGTAATGCATAGTAGTTAGGAATTCAACTGTTCCATGCTTTAATGCCAACCGACTATCTTCGTCGTAATTATTGTAAAAATCAATTAAGTATTGGTTTGTTTTCATATTGCACCCCCTTCTGTATTAGTTAGTAAACATCAAATAGATAAATTCCAATCCGGTTTTTCTTGTCTTATAAAAGCTGATAATATATTTTTTAACATTTTTTCAGCACTATTTCTATCTAATGATATTTTTTTTGTTGCTGTTAAGACAGCTATGCCATGAGTATAAAGAAATAAATCTAAAAATATGACTTTTGCACATTCTAACTCTATTCCAATGCTTTCCGAAAAAAGCCTTGCCTTTTTTTCATTATCAATTTCTTTATAAAAATCATTTGCCTCTTCCATCATCAAATCTAAATCGTTTATAAATAGCAACTTAAATAAATGTGTTTCTTCTTGAGCAAATTCAATGTATGAAAGTGGAAATAATAAATAGTGATTGACATTTTCAGAGTTATGATAATTAATAACATACTGATTATAGTATTCGTATGCAAAAGCAAGAAATTCAGATTTTAATTCATCCATGTTTTCATAACAAGTAAAAATTGGTCGAGTAGAACATTGTAATTTACTTGCAATACTCCTTGCATTTACAGTTTCAAATCCTGTTTCTCTTGTAATATCCAAGACAATATTCAAAATCATTTCTTTCGTTATTTTTGCTTTAGGTGGCATATAAGTTCACTTCTCCATTAAAATTTTATAAAACACATATGTTGTATAACAATTATTACATATCAAAAAAATTATGTCAAGAAAAAATTTTGCATTTTTTGTCATTCCTGGGGTTAATAAATAAAAAATGAGTTGCAATTAATCAATTAATAGACAATTGCAACTCATTTTTTATTTTAAATAGTTTTCTTTTTATCTGATATTTCATATACATAATCTTCTGATGAATTACTATCATTTTCTCTTCTCTTTTTAGAATCTATTAGCACAAAATAAAGTATAAAGCCTACTACAAGACCCCATGTTCCACCTTTAGCAGCAATTACACCACCCATCAGCCCAATTAAACCTCTCTCTACACCGGTATCACATAGTTCCATTGATAGTTTAGTACATAAATAACCTTGAACTAAAAGTGTCACTGATAATGCTAATGGTATAAGAGGAGTAGCTATTTGTGCAATTGGATAAAAGCAAATAAAAATAGCCGAAACCCATACTAACGTACCCATACCACTAAAAATAGACTGCATTGCTTCCTTTCCGACCTTATATCTTTGAGCAACACTTCCAGTAAGAGTTGCCGCCAATGGACCACACATAGCTATATATGGAGAAATAACTGCCATAGCAATATTTCTTATTCCACTTATAACATTAGACCTATTGGAATTAAAATCAATATACTCATCTGTTCTGTTTTTACTTTCAGAAAGAACTAAATTTTCACCTGTTATAAAATCACCAAACGCAATTATGTATATCATGAAAGCCATTGGCAATCCTTGTATAAATAATATTACACTTGGAAAACCTATTCCAAAAGGAGATACTGTATCTATTAGTTTTTGAAAATCCATTATATAAATAATATTTTCAAAATTAAAGCTAGGAATTCCTATTTCTTTACTAAATATTCCTATAATTAAACTCACTAAAATAGCTGGAACCACTCCATATTGACCTAATCGAAATAAAAACTTATTCTTTACTTTTAGAGCATCAAATTTTTCAGAAAACATTACAAAACAAGCAACTAAAATCCCTACTGTTATAGATATTGGATAAGATTCAAATCTGCCTTTAGGACTAAATTCTGATATTACAGTTGATATACCAACTCCCATAAGTATCCCACCTTTGATGGAATTTGGGATTCTATTTACTAGTTTTCCAGCTATACCTGTTATCCCCATTAAAATAAATATAATTCCTAAGTCTATTTGTAAAGCTGTTAATGCTTGTATTCTTTCAATACCAATATTGAACTTTAACAAATATGCAGTTGTAAGAGTTATAGAAGCTGTAATCCAGCCAGGAACTACTGGGTCTCCCATAAAAACATGTAAGCAGTACAATATTGAGTTAATGATAGCCATACTCCATGCAACTTCATATGGTAATCCTAATATTTGCGTGCTAAGTCCAATAGTTCCTAAGCTTGTCATACTTGATATTATGCCTTGAATAGCTTCTGGTTTCTCAAATCTGTAATGTATAAATGGAATTCGTATCTTAAACATTCCAAATTTTATATGAGGCTGTTCACTTCTAGTGAGTCTTTCCATAATTTCACTCCACCTTTCAATAACTCTTATAATTGTTTATAAATTATCAATCTTGTTAAAACTAGTATATAACATACAAATTATATAAACAATAAATTAAAGTTGTAAAATTGATAGATTTTGTGCATATATAGAAAAATATAGTCATTTTTATTTTTTTATATCGATTGATAAAGGTTCTTTATAAAATTCAATAGTTCTTTTCCATGATTCAAACTGTCCTTTTGCATTACCTTCTACAGTTCCTCCTGAAGAAAATATTCCTCCATCCATATTCACAAATAAAGTTTCCTTTAGAGGCACAATATATGGAATTGGTAAAGGATGTCCCATCTTATCATATGTTAATAGTTCCACATTATATTGGTAGTTATTTTTTTTAAGTTTTTCCATGATTTCTACACAACCATCATAACTATTCCAAATATTATCTTCTTTTCCAGAAATCATAAGAATATCAGCTTCAGAATTTTCTACTTTTATTCTGGCTTCTTCTTTATTGTCTGCCCTTACAATGCTTTTCTTATAGGTACTGGCAAATCCAAATGGGATTCCTTTTTCTATATCTTTTTTCTGGTCTTCAAAAAATATATTATTGTCGACTTTGATATATGGAAGTGGCTTACCTTTATATGACCATGATGAAGTATCTTTTCCATTCATCTGTCCATCAAGTGCTTGAAAACAATACGCATGAGGCTGTGATACTACTACTTTTTTAATTTGTTTATATCTTGAAGCAAGTAAAAGTGCTAACTCGCCACCTTTTGATGTTCCATGTACAAATAGTTCTTTAGTATTAGTGATTTCATTTTCACTAATCCATTTAAATACGTTTTCAAAGTATTCTAATGGTACTTCTTCTAATTTACTTGGCAATCCTTCTAAAGCAAAATAAGCAACTGTTAGTACATTGAATCCTCTAGATGCAAGTGGAGCTGCTAAAAGTTCTAAAGCATCTAAATTTCCATCAGAACCACCTAAAACTAAAATTGTTTTATTACTAGAATTTTGTTTATAAAATAATTTTCCTATAAATTCATCTGATATGTCTTTTGTGATAATATCTTCTGTTTTAAACAATCTCTTCAACTCAACTTCTTTTCTTTCAATATCAGATTCAAATATCATATTCATGATTATTGGTTTATCAATAGATATATTTTCTGCAAAATTTTTACCTTCAGTTTTCGATTTTTTCAGGGAATAAATTAACCCCATGCAGTCAGCCGTTTTATAAGTCCCTTCTAAAGGTTCCATTGAATCTAAATCCACTTCTCCTTTTTCATTTGAATAAAATACTCCATAAGATGAAAATTCCTCTCCTTTACACCATGGAAATTCCATTTTCATAGATACTCTTAATTTACTATTTGGAATTAAGTCTGAAACTATAACTTTAATTTTATCATCTACAAGTAATTCTACATCGTACACATTTACTTTCATAATTGATTCCTCCATATAATAATTAGTGTTCATGAGTTATATATTTGAAATAACTTTCTTTAGCAGACTATTAATAATTCAAACATATGACACCATATTGACTATTTTATTATATCAATTCAAATTAATTTAGTCAATATATTGTCTTTTTTGTTTAATTCAAATTCTCTTAACAATATGAACCATTTTTAACTTAAATTTTGCTTCTTATATTGGATGATAAAAAAAGTGAAATTTAAATATAATCTTTATGATTAATAAAATACCATAGAAATTTTCTTTAAGAAGTTAGATAGAATATAGCTGAAAAAATAAAAAACCACTCCTTTAAAGGAATGATTTTTATCTAGAAAATATAAATTATTTTTTAGTAAGCTTAACAAGTATTTTTTATTTAAAATTTTAGTACAATCATATATTTTTTTATTTACAGATTATATAAAATTTATGCATTGGCAAAAGTGTATATGGCATTAACTCTTGCTATATATAGATTTTCATCACTACATCCAATATACTTAGCATACTTTTCAATCTTCTCTCTTGCATTTTCAGCATCACTTTCATCGCTCTCTACTAGTTCATTTATATAAAGGTCCATTAAGGAAGCCTTATATTCTTTTATATCATATCCTAAAAACTCAGTTAATCTTTCAATCTCTTTACTAAAATCACCATCCTCTTTTACCAAAAATTCGTATACGTCTTCTCTATATGGATTTAATGTTATTATTTGTTTTACAACCTTACACTCATCTGCTTTTCCAATAAAACCATCTTTATAATTATTAAATAAGGCATTAGATTTTTTTATAGATTCCTCATCAATATAAGAATGGACTTCACTGACTCTATTTTCTATAAGAGCATCTATAACAGCATAATGAATTTTGAAACAATCATTATACAAATAATTACTCATTTTTTTTACTGTAGATTCGATTTCTAAAAAATTTGCATAATTATTTTTTTTATTCTTATTTGGTATAATAAAAGTTTTATTTAAGTTATTAAAAAGCCTTTTAAAATCTAAATATTTTTCACAATAAACACTTTTAAAGGTATCAATATCTATAGTTATAATTCCAAAACTCACTATAGTCTCGATTCCTTTCTTAAAAGATTCCTCTATATATTTTTCTCCTAGATTTAGACCTCTATCTGATATTTGTTTTAGATTTTGAAAATTATTTAAACAATCTCTCTCAAAGTTTTTAGAAATTTCTAAAGCATACAATTTAAAAATTTTTCTTATCTTATTATAATTATTTTTTGTATCATCAAACCTGATAATAGCTCCATTTACATCAAATGTAATCATTGAGTTTTAACCTCCCCCATTAGTTTCATCAATAAAATAAATTTAATATAAACTTTATAATCATAATATTAAACTTATTTCTACTATAATTATTAATTTGATGATAAAAGCCATTTTCCTTCTAAATAAAAAATTTGTCTAAAGTTTTTAAAAAATTTAGACAAACTTTAAGTTTTTAATTTCTAGATTAATCCAAACACACCAAATAATATTGGCATAAATATAGCTGGTAAAAGATTTGCTACCTTTATATTTGTTAGCTTAAGTACATTTAAACCAAGACCTATAATTAATAAACTTCCTGCAGCTGTCATTTCTGTAACTACAGGATCACTTAAAAATCCATTTAAGAATGATGCCCCTAAACATATAATACCTTCATATAAAAATACAGATACAGCAGAAAACATTACACCTATACCTAAAGAAGCCGTAAATATAATAGAAGCTATCCCATCTATTACTGATTTTACAAATAGAGTATCATGGCTTCCTGTAAGTCCACTTTCTAATGAACCAACTACTGCCATAGCCCCTATGCAAAATAACAAACTAGATGATATAAAACCTTCAGCAATAGAATCTTTTTTGTTGCCTTTAGAAAATCTACTCTGTAAAAATGCCCCTAATTTATTTACCCATTTATCAATATCTATTAATTCTCCTATTAAAGCCCCTAAAGCTATAGATATTATCGTTACTAGTGTATTTTTTCCTTCTAGTGCTCCTGATATCCCTATATATAATACACATAATGCAATTCCATTCATTATAGTATCACTTACTCTTTGAGGTAATCCTCCTTTGATTATAAGACCTACTATACATCCTCCTGCAATTGCTAGACTATTTGCTATTACTCCAAACATTTTTTCTCCCCTCGATTAGCTAATTAAAATTTGCTCCCATTATCAAAACTTAAACATCAATACTTTGTATTGGATATTTTAAATATTCCAAAAATTCTTCAAAGCCCTTTCTAGATATGTTTACAGTTTTAGTATTTATATTCGGATGAAAATTTAAATACTCTTCTTTAATTACATCCTCATCTATGTAAAGCTCTACTTTTCTTTCTGTATCATTTACCAATGAAAAAGGATTTACACTTCCAGGAAGAAGTTTAAGTACATTGTATAATCTTTCAGGCGAAGCAAATGATAACCTAGAACTTCCTATTTTTTCTTTAACTGAATTTAAATCAACATGTTTATCCCCTCTAACTACAATTAGATAGTATTTATTTCCTTTAGCATTTCTTAAAAATAAATTTTTACACTGACATCCTTTTGTTATATCATTTAAAATTACTAACTGTTCTGCTGTATATACAGCTTCATGTTCTACTACCTCATATTTAATATTTAATTTATCTAATACATTGTATATTTTAGTTTCATTTAAATTTAATTCATTTTCATCTGATAATTCTGTCATTTTATCTTTTAAATCACTCATCATACTATAATCTCCTTTAATACTTTGTATATTACACCTATGTCACTTTATTTTATAGTAAAATATTATTCTACTATGGCTATTGCTCTTACTGGAGCACCATCAGCATCATTATACTTAAATGGAGCTGCTATAAATAAAAATCTTTCTGGCACAGCTTCTAAATTTGTAAGATTTTCTATTATTATTTTACCTTTTTCAAATAAAATATGATGCACTTCAAACGCTAATGTATCATATCTATCTACTGACAACATATCAATCCCTATTCCTTTTATATTACTATCAGCTATATAGTGTGCAGCCTCTTCTGTTAAAGTAGGATAACCTAAATAATATTGTTTTTTATCCCAAAACTTTGACCAGCCTGATTTAAATATTATAAACTCACTACTTTTTATTTCATCTTCATATTTTTTTAGATATTCCAATTCTATATTTTTGCTTCCTTGCTCAAGTTCTAATACATAAGCCTGACCAACAAAATTTTCTATATCCAATGTATCTAAGGATTCCCCTTTAGTATACATATGTTTTGGTGAATCCATATGAGTTCCATTGTGAGAAAATACACTGATTAATGTTTCTTGATATCCATTTTCTTCAATAATAGCTACTTTTTTTATATCTGGTCTATTAGGCTCTGCATATACAGGCATATCATTGTGTGTCACATGAGTTAAATCAAAAACCTTCATTTTTATACCCCCTATGTTTTATTTTCTATTATATACCTAAATTCACTTTATTTCTATTGGATTTTATCCTATTATTGCCAAATTAATATATACTTTTTATAAAATTTAATGGATTCATAGAAAAATCTTGAAAAGAATTATCAGTAAATATAATATCTTCTCCCAAAAAACGTTTATATCTTCTTTCTTCTTTCTTTAAAGTAATCCTTTGTTTTTGTGAATGATTGTTAAAAACCATTATTTTAAGTGGGGCTTTTTTTCGATTTGTCTGAACTCTCTTTAACATATATTTTATATGCATATCAGCTTCAGGAAATGAATATCCACAAAATATTAAAAGGTCAGTATCTCTTAAAGTTTTTTCTGTTTCATTCCATACATTACTTAAAAATATATTTGACATATTCTTAAAATATGTTGGTGGAACTATAATAGGTTCTGTCAATTCATTGCATTCTAGACATTTTGTCTCTGAACTGTTTTCAATTAGTTTCATAACACCACCTTCATGTGGTGTAAGAGTTAAACTGTTACAAATGGGACAGTAAAGCCAGTTCAATGAACCATGTATCTTATAGAGTTTAATTAATGGTTCTTTTGGTTTTCTCCAGTTTAATTCTTCCTTAAAATTAGTAAATTCTACACCATAATCAAGCATAATAGGCAAATTATCTTTATCTCTTAAACCAGTAACTGTATTGTCTATATGTATATCATAATTTGCACTAATAAAAGTTGTATCAAGGAGTAAATCATCTTGTAAAAGATTTTCAACTAAAAGTTTGTGATATTTATTATCTGTTCTAGGTGTGTTATGGATTGCTTCAGCCATCAACAGTATTAAATACTGTCTCAAAAAACGTATACTATCACTCCTATTATTTAAATTTTCAAGTCCAAAATTTCTAAATCCTTCTCTTCTTTGTTCTGCTAAATCTAAAAGCCCTAAAACTTCTTCAAATGTTGGAAAATTTGCATTATCTAGATTATCTTTTCTTATGTCAATATTAAACATTTGTTTAAAAAAAGCATACAATTCTCTATTCATATCAGTATCATAATTTTTAGGTTTTAATTTCTTAAAGTATTCACTAAATAATTCATTTTGAATAGGTAAGTTTTCTGCAGCTGATGCTCCTGCTCCCAAAAATATAGCTATTTTCATATAATTCCTCCTATATAAACATTACTATTATTTTTTATATCTATTAAATATTTATCTTATTAACCTATTTAATAATACAATAATAAAGCTGTCTTTTACTAGAAAAAATCCTATTACAAGACAGCTTTATATTTATATTTAAATCTTTAATAATTCATAAATAGAAAGAGCATATATTTGAGCAGCTTTTACAATATCTTCTACTATCAAATGTTCATTAGCTTGATGCTCTGTTTCTGGTTTCCCTGGGAAAATAGCTCCAAAAGCAACACAATTGTCTAAAGCTCTTGCATAAGTTGCTCCTCCAGATGAAAGAGGTGTTCCATCAAGACCAGTTTCCTCTTCATATACTTTTCTCAATGTTTTAACAAGAAGTGTATCTTCTGGAACATAAATTGAATCTAAGAAATCATATTCTTTATAATCTAAATTATATTTATCTGTTATTTTCTTTAGTTCTTTTACAAAGTCATCTTTTTTATATGTTACAGGAATTCTTACATCAATTCCAGCAAATTCTTTTTTACTATCGATAGTTACTTTACCTATATTTACTGTTAATTTTCCTGACACATCATCCTTGCAATTAGGAACTATATTGTTTCCATTAGCATCTTCACCAATAACTTCTCCTAAAAACTTAATTATATTAGAATCTATCCCTATATTATTAAGAGCTATACAAAGTCTAGCTACTGCATTTATACCAGTATCACTGGCTGCTGAATGAACACTTTTTCCTATTATACATATTTTATTACCTTCAACAGTGTATTCAAAACCTAATTTATCTAATTCTTTTTTTAACTTATCAGAATATTTTCCAATATAAACTGCTTTTCCTGGAACTGCATTTAAAGCCTTCCCAACTGATAATTCTATATCACTTTTACTATCACATGTTAAATGAACTTGTAAAAGACCTTTTTCTGCATTTGTTATTGGGAATCTAGAATCAGGAGTAAATCCATAGTCTGGTACGTCTTCATTATTTTCTTTGTATTTATTTATACATCTCCAAAGATTTTCTTCATCAGCTCCAAAAATGAATCTTATTCTCTTATTTAAATCTATATTTAAATCCATAAGAGCTTTTACTGCATAAATTGCTGATATTGTAGGTCCTTTATCATCTTGTGTTCCTCTTCCATATAATTTACCATCTTCTAAAACACCTTCAAATGGAGGATAATTCCAGCTTTCTAAGTCACCTTCTGGAACTACATCAACATGACCAAGTATACCTATCATTTTTTCACCTTGTCCTATTTCTGCATAGCCATAATATCCATCTTTATATACTGTTTTAAACCCTAAAGATTTACATAAGTCTAAAATACCTCTTAAAGCCTTATCTATATTTTCCCCAAATGGGAAATTTTCAGTTGGCTCAGATATAACACTAGGTATTTTTACACTTTCTTGTATTGAAGAAATCATTTCATCTTGTAGGGAACTTACTTTTTCTTTAATTTGTTCTTTCATAATTATCACCCTTCAATTCTCATCATAATATACTAGTAAATATTTTGACCTTTTAAAAGAAAAATATGCTTACTTTTTTAGTTTTTTTATAAATTCAATTGCTTTTAAAGTACCCATTTTAGAATGGTCAAATGTAAGCCCTCCTTGGAAATAAACATTGTAAGGAGGTCTTATTGGAGCATCTGCACTTAATTCTATGGAAGAACCTTGTATAAATGCTCCTGCTGCCATTATAACTTCACTTTCATATCCAGGCATATCCCAAGGCACAGGTTTAACATAAGAATCAACTGGAGCAGCTTCTTGTATTCCTTGACAAAAACTTATGACTTCATCACCACTATTAAGTCTAACACACTGAATAATATCACTTCTTAAATCATCATATTTTGGCAATACATCATATCCTAATTTTTCAAAAGCTCTTGAACAAAATATAGCGCCCATTACAGCTTGAGATACTACATATGGTGCTAAGAAAAATCCTTGAAGAACATTTCTAGTAGTTCCAAAGGTAAGACCACATTCTTTACCTATTCCAGGAGAAGTCATTCTATATGATATAAGTTCAATTAAATCTTTTCTACCAGCTATATACCCACCTGTTAATGCAAGTCCACCTCCAGGATTTTTTATTAGAGAACCAGCCATAACATCTGCTCCAACATCAGTTGGTTCTTTAGTATCTAGAAACTCACCATAACAGTTGTCAACCATTACTATAACTTCTAGTTTAACAGATTTTATTACATCAATGGCTTCCTTTATATCACTAATTGAAAGTGATTTTCTCCAAGAATACCCTTTTGACCTTTGTATCATAACAAGTTTAGTTTTATCATTTATTTTTCTTTTAATTCCTTCTAAATCCAAATTTCCATCTTCTAAAAAATCTACATCATCATATGTAACACCATATTCTTTTAAAGAACCTTTTTCTTCTCTTATACCTATAACACCCTCTAAAGTATCATATGGTCTTCCAGTAACAGATAGAATTTCATCTCCTGGTCTGACTATTCCTTGTATACATAAAGTAAGTGCGTGTGTTCCATTTACAATTATTGGTCTTACAAGAGCATCTTCTGTATTAAAAACTTTGGAATAAATTTCCTCTATTTTTTCACGTCCAATATCATTATATCCATATCCTGTGGTCCAATTAAAATGCATGTCACTTAATTTAGATTCTTGCATAGCTTTTAAAACTTTATATTGATTGTATTCTCTTATTTCTTTTATTTCCTCAAACTTATATTTTATATCTTCCATTGTTTCTTGTGATAGTTTAAAAGTATCTTCATCTACACCATAGTAATCTTTCAGTAATTCTTTTGTCTCATTAAGCATTTTATCACCTGTCTCTTTGTTATTTTATTTAAACATGTCAAAGGAGACTATTTTACTAAAACAAATAAATTATAGTTTATAAGTTAGCATAAGTCTCCTTTTAATTATCTTAAATTAAATTAATTATCTATTGTTATTGTTGTTATTATTATTATTATTTTGATTTTGATTAGTTAAATTAATATATTTACCAGGTTGTATAGTCGAAACAGCATGTTTATAAATCATGTTTTGTTGTCTATTGTCCCCTTCTATCAATATTATATAACTGTCAAATCCTTTTACAAGCCCTTTGACTTGCACTCCATTGACTAAATATATAGTAACAGGTATCCTTTCTTTCCTAGCATTATTTAAAAACAAATCTTGTAAATTTAAAACTGTATTTTTCATTAGATTTGTACCCTCCCAAGATTAAATTGAACATCTAAAATATTCCTATCTTATATTCTATATAAGTTATGGTAAATTTTCAATATGAAGTTGTATACTTAAAAATTTATATATATTATTTTATAGAATTTTTAATATATATAATTATTTCATTTTTTAATAAATCTATATCTTCATATTTATCCAAATCAAACCATTTTGCCGTTTCATATCTTTTAAACCAAGTTATCTGACGTTTTGCATACCTTCTAGAATCCCTTTTTATTATTTCAATGGCTTCTTTATATGTATATTCTCCATCTAAATACTTCAATATCTCTTTGTATCCTATACCTTGCATTGATATCATGTCTTTTTTAAATCCCATGCTTAAGAGTTTTTTAACTTCTTCAACCAAACCACTCTCTAGCATAATATCAACTCTCATATTTATTCTTTCATACAAATGCTCTCTATCTCTATTCAAAACTATTATTATAGGTTGATAATCGTCATTAAATTTTAAGTCACTTGAAAAGTCATTCATTTTCTTACCGCTTAGACAAACTTCAAGCGCTCTTATAACTCTCTTTGTATTGTTTTTATGAATTCTATCAGCAGCTTCTTCATCAAGTGATTTTAATTTATCATGCATGTAATCTATTCCATTCTCAAGAAGTTGTTTTTGAAGTTCTTCTCTTAATTCATTGTTAGCATCAGATTTTGCAAAATCCATATTGTATATTAAAGAATTCAGATAAAGACCAGTTCCTCCAGTCACTAAAACACACTTTCCTTTTTGATTTATTTCAGATATATATTTTTTTGCTCTTTGTTGAAATTCTGAAACTGAAAATGGATAGTCAGGTTTAACCTCATCTATAAGATAATGCTTTACTCCTTGCATTTCCTCTGAAGTAACTTTTGCACTTCCAATATCCATATATTTATATATTTGCATAGAATCTGCTGAGATTATCTCTGCATCCATATCTTTTGCTAACTTTATTGACAAATCAGTCTTTCCAACAGCAGTTGGACCTGTAAGTATTATAAGTGGTATTTTTTTCATAACATTCCTTTCCATGTATTTTAACTATCCAAAATATTTTACATAATTCTTTTAAACATTTTTTCTATTTCGGTCTTAGAAATTTCAACCATTATTGGTCTTCCATGAGGACACGTAAAAGGATTCTCACAATTTTCTAATTGTTCCAATAAGCTTTTTATCTCAATATCATATATTTTATCGTTTGCTTTTATTGCAGATCTACATGCCATTGATGCAAATCTCTCACCTTTTAAATCATAATTACTTGTAATCTCATCTATATTATCAATTATTTGAAGTATAAACTTTTCAGTTTCTGGAATTCCAAATATAGTTGGAACACATCTTATCATTACATGATTGTTGCCAAAAACTTCTAATTCAAAACCAAATTTCATAAATAACTCTAAATTATTTTCAATTTGAAGCATGTCTACATTTGATACTTCAAGAATTACTGGGTCTAAAAGTATTTGCATATTGATATCTTGTCTATAGAACTTATCCATATATCTCTCATACAAAACTCTTTCATGTGCAGCATGTTGGTCTAGCAAATACATAGAATCATCTTTACTTAGGATTATATAAGTATTAAATACAACCCCAATTACAGAATATCCATATAAGGAAAATTTACGTTTTGAATTAGTTAAATACTCCTCTTCGCTGTCTTTAATACTTTTTTCTAAATAATGACTGTCTTCATTTTTAGAACTATCAATTTGTTTAGGCCTATCAACTTGAAATTCTTCTTGTATATTGTCATTTACAACCTCTTCTCCTAAATAGCCCGTATTTTTTAATTCATTTTCTATATTTGCATTTAAAACTTCACTTACAGAAGGAAATTCATCTATTGGTTTTTCACTTGATAAACTTACAACTTCAATAAATTCATCTTTCTCTTTAGTTGTATTATTATTTTTTGAATTAGCTTCAACGAAATTATTATTTTTAAATTCATAATCTATACTTTTTTCTCTATTATTAATAGCAATTCGAGGCTGCGTTTTCTTATCATTATACGTAGCATACTTTCCAATAAGGTTAGAATGTATTAATTTAACTTTTAAAAAATCTCTTAGTTCTATATACACTTCTTGTTCTTTTTCAAATTTAACTTCAAGCTTATTAGGATGTATATTTACATCAATACATGCTGGGTCTACTTCTATATTTAAGAAACAAACAGCATGCTTACCTATTGGAATTATAGATTTATAACTTTCAGTTATTGCATCTATAATTATTTTACTTTTTACAAACCTTTTATTTATATAGATATGTTGCAAATTTTTATTGGAACGATAGATGTTATTATTTCCTATATATCCATCAATTTTAAAGTGATTGCATTTAAATTCTATATTTATTAGGTTTTCTGTTATTTCTTTTCCATATATACTCCTAATAGTATTTATAAGCTTTCCATCACCTGGAGTATTTAACATTTGTTTATTATTATTTGTATATTTAAATTGGACATTAGGATTGCCTATTGCAAGCTTATTTATCAAATCACTTATGTTTATAGTTTCTGCATGAGTAGATTTTAAAAATTTCTGTCTTGCTGGTGTATTAAAGAAAATCTCTTTTATAATGATTGTTGTACCATTAGTAGAACCAATTGGCTCCTTTGAGACTATTTTTCCACCTTCTACAAATATTTTCGTTCCAACCATTTCATCCTTGGTCTTAGTAATCATTTCTAATTTTGATATAGCTGAAATAGATGCTAATGCTTCTCCTCTAAATCCAAGAGAGTACAAATCATATAAATCATCAATTTTTTTTATCTTACTAGTAGCATGTCTTAAAAAGGATTTCTCAACTTCACTTGAAGGTATTCCTATTCCATTATCTGTGATTTTAATTAAAGTTTTTCCTCCATCAATGATATCTATAGAAATCTTATTTGCACCTGCATCAATAGAATTCTCAATTAATTCTTTTAATGCAGAAGATGGTCTTTCTACTACTTCTCCTGCTGCTATTTTATTTATAGTCAAATCATCTAGGATGTTAATTATATTTTTCATTTTTACACCTCTAAGATTTTATTTCTTTTGCTTTTTTTTGAAGACTGTAAAGAGAATTTATAGCATCTAATGGAGTCATATTTAAAATATCTAAGTTTAAAATTTCTTCTGACAATACATCTATCTTTACACTATCAAAAGATATTTGAGTTAGTGCAACTTCCTTTACAGAATCTTCTTTATCACTTTCTTCTTTATTATCCTTTTTCTTCATTGAACTAACTTCATCGTTTAATGTTTTAAACTTAGAATTTAGTTTATCATAATCCTTTTTCATATGTTTATAGTCTTTTACTATAAGCTCATGTTCTATTTTTAGAGATTCGTATTTATTTTTAAAATTGCTCTGATTTACCTTAAGCAGTTCTTCATCTAAATCATTATTAATCACAGTAGTTTTTTCTTTATCTCCATTTATTGCGACACTGTTATAAACATGATTTTTTTCCAAATCCTTAAGTATATATTTTGCTCTATCTATGACTTCATCTGGCAATTTAGCTAATTTAGCAACATAGATTCCATAACTCTTATCTGCACCTTGAGAAATTATTTTTCTTAAAAATATTATTCCCTCTCCATCTTCTTTAACTGCTATTGAATAATTTTTAACCTCTTTAAATTCTTCTTCTAAATCAGTAAGTTCATGATAATGTGTTGCAAATAGTGTCTTACATCTAATATTCTTTTGAATATATTCTACTATTGACCATGCTAAACTTATACCATCATAAGTACTGGTTCCACGTCCTATTTCATCTAAAATAACTAAACTTCTTTCGGTAGCATTTTTTAATATAAGAGAGACCTCATTCATCTCTACCATAAAAGTAGACTGACCTTGAGATAAATCATCACTAGCCCCTACTCTTGTAAATATTCTATCTAATATTGGTACATTAGCATATTCTGCTGGAACAAAAGAACCTATATGTGCCATAAGTGCTATTATAGCAGTTTGTCTCATATATGTTGATTTACCAGACATATTAGGACCAGTTATTATGTTAATGATGTTTTCTCCACGATTTAAATATGTATCATTTGGAACGAAATTTTCTTCACCTACTATATTTTCAACAACTGGATGCCTACCATTTCTTATATCAAGTTTATTATTTTCGTTTATCTGTGGTTTTATATAGTTGTTCATGTGAGCAACAGTTGCCAAAGATACGAAAACGTCTATATTAGCTATAATCTTAGCTACTTTTTGTATTCTGTCTATATTTTTATATATAGTATCTCTTATACTTACAAATATCTCATATTCTAGAGATTTAATTTTCTCTTCAGCATGTAGTATCTTTTCTTCTATTTCTTTTAACTCTGGAGTTATATATCTCTCTGCATTACTAAGTGTCTGCTTTCTTATATATGTCTCATCTAGTTTTGCTTGTTTAAAGTTGGCCTTTGTTATTTCTATATAATATCCAAATACTTTATTAAATCCTATTTTTAATGATTTAACTCCTGTTTTTTCTCTTTCTCTATTTTCTATTTCTTTTACAAGAAAAGCACCATTTTTAGAAATATCTCTCAATTCTTTAAGTTCATCACTAAAATCAGATTTAATTATATTCCCATCTTTTATAGTTATTGTAGGTTCTTCCAAAATGGCTTCATCTATTAAACTGTATATATCATCCAACTTGTCCATTTTTGATACATACTCTTTTAATCTATTTGCATTTGATAAGTCTATTGTGTCTTTTAGATTTGGTAATTTTTCTACTGAATTTTTTAAGTGAACTAATTCTTTTGGTGTTACTCTTTCAAATGCTATTTTCCCACATATTCTTTCTATATCATATATATTTTTAAGTATATCGTTTAAGTCTTCTCTTAGTATAAAATCATCTTTTATTTCTTCTATTACATTTAATCTATTTTCAATTTTAGATTTATTTATCAGAGGCTCTTCTACATATTTTCTTAGAAGCCTTCCTCCCATTGCAGTAGATGTTTTATCTAAAACATGTAATAGTGAACCTTTCTTTTTGTTTCCTCTTATAGTCTGAGTAAGTTCTAAATTAGTTCTAGTAAACATATCTAAGACCATGTACTCTGATGAATTGTATATATTTATATTGTTAATATTGGATGTTATCTGCTTTTGAGTGTTATATATATAATTTAGAAGAATTGATAAACTCGATTTTATAAGACCCTTATCATCAAACTTTAATTTTTGTAGATAAACATCTGGAAAATATTCTTTTAATATATTTATATCTAAATAGTTGTCACTAAAACTTTCATTTATGTATATGTTGCTTACAGTAGCTATATCTCTAAGTTTTTCTATAAAATTCAAATCATTTACAATTATTTCTGTAGGATGAATTTTTGCAATTTCTTCTATTACTTTATCTTCATTTAGATAAGTTGCATTAGTTTCTCCTGTACTTATATCTACATAAGTTAGACCTATATTGGCATCATCTTTGTATAAAGATAATAAATAATTATTTTTTTTATTTTCAAGTAGATTTCCATCTAGAACTGTTCCAGGAGTAATAACCCTTATGACCTCTCTCCTAACAATTCCTTTTGCAGTAGATGGGTCTTCCATTTGCTCACCTATTGCTACTTTATATCCATTTTCTACTAACTTCGATATATATGAATTGGCTGAGTGAAATGGCACTCCACACATAGGAGCACGTTCTTCTAAACCACAGGCTTTCCCTGTTAATGCTATTTCAAGAGCTTTTGAAGCTACTAATGCATCTTCAAAAAACATTTCATAAAAATCTCCCAATCTAAAAAACAGTATACAATCTTTATACCTATTTTTTACTTCAAGATACTGTTTCATCATAGGAGTTAATTTATTCATATCTATTTGCATTATTAAACCTCCTTCTTTTCTAATTAAATATTATATCATAGTAGATGATTATTATTAACATAATATATAAAATTTTGACGTATAACTAAAAAACAATCCAAAATGCTAATTGCACTTTGGATTGTTAAGTTTAATAATCACTAAGTAAAAACGTATAGAATTTTATAATAAAGATATTATCTCTTTTTTCAGTTTAATAACATTTTCAAGATTATCTTCATTTATATTTCTATTATCTATGATAAATTCTTTTTTTACTATTGATGGTTTTTTTGAGATAACATAGATTCTATTTGATAACATTATAGCTTCATCAATATCATGAGTTATAAGAAGTATCGTTGAATTTACTTTTTTCTTAACATCTAAAAGCCATTTTTGCATAGATGTTTTAGTTAATGAATCGAGTGCACCAAAAGGTTCATCTAAAAGCATTATGTCATTAGAATTTATAAAAGTCCTCAAAAAATTAGCTCTTTGTCTCATACCTCCGGAAAGTTCTGCTGGATATTTATACTCATATCCTTCCAAACCAAAAACCTCAAAATAGTGTTTTACCATAGACCTAGCTTTGCCCTTTTTTTCTTTTTTTAGTACCAGTGGAAGAGATACATTATCTATTATAGTTTTATATGGTAAAAGTAAATCTTTTTGATACATGTAACTATAATTACCATTTATGTTTACCATACCACTATTATAGTCTGTCAATTGAGTTATGATGTTAAAGATAGTACTTTTTCCACATCCGCTTGGCCCCAATATAGAAACAAATTCGCCTTCATAAACATCAATACTTATATCTTTTAAAACATCTACATCTTTATATGTCTTTGATACATTTTCTATAGATATTTTTGCTTTTTTATTGTGGTAAGAATTCATTTGTGTAAGCATCACTTGCCTTCATATCCTTATCTATTAATTTATATTCTTTTAAGAATGATGTATAGTTATTCCATACACTATCTTTCATTTCTCCCCATCTTGGTGCATCATCTTTATATTTACTTGCTAAGTATTCTTGACTCTTTATTGCTAATTTTTCATCTACTTCAGGAGCATGCTTTACTAAAATTTTTGCAGCATCTTCAGGGTTTTTTATTGCATATTCATAACCTTTTGTTGTAGCTTTTAAGAATTTCTTAGCAAGTTCTGGGTTGTCTTTAAGCACAGTATCATTAGAAATTATAAGTGGTGTATAATAGTCTAATCTTTCATCTAAGTCTTTTACTGGTATAAAGTTTAAATCATAATCAATTAAATTAGCTTTAACTACATCCCAACCTTCAAATATCCATGCAAAATCTACAGTTTTCATAGCTGCAAAGAAATCATCTTGACCAGTATTAACTATTTTTAATTTATTAAAGTCAGCTCCATTTTTATTCATAACTGCTTTGAAAACAGCTTCTTCTGATGGAGAACCCCAGCCTCCATAAGTTTTTCCTTCAAAATCTTTTGCTGTAGTTATATTTTTTTCTTTTGGAGATGCAAATCCAGAAGTATTGTGTTGTATAACAGTCGCCACAGCTTTTATTGGAAGTGGGTCTTCACTAGTTTTTGCATAAGTGACTTGCTCTTGATAACTTATACCAAAGTCAGCTTTTCCTGTTGCTACTAAAGTCTCAGCTCCACTTTCAGGTGGTTGTACTATTTCAACATTCAAGCCTTCTTCTTTATAGTAACCTTTATCAAGTGCCACAAATAATCCAGTATGATTCGTATTTGGTGTCCAATCAAGTACAAAAGTCACTTTTTTAGAAGAAGTATCTTTACTATTTTTTTTGTCTTTATCACTATTATTTCCAGAAGAACATCCAGTTATTGTTGCTAATATAAGAGCACTTACTAAACCTAATATTCCTAATTTTTTGAAATTCATAATATCCTCCCTCAAATACATTTAATCTTCTAATCTATGTTTTATAACAACTTTTTTTATAGCTTGTACAATTCCTACAAATATTAAACTAAATATAACTACTAATATAGTAGATGCAAATACTTTATCAAGTGCATATGCACTTTTTGACCTTAGCATATAAACACCAAGACCTTTAGTTCCACCTAACCACTCTGCAACAGTTGCTGCCATTACAGCATAAGTAGCCGATATTTTAAGTCCAGAAAAAAATTTATCCATTGACATAGGAAATTTAAGATGAATAAAAGTATTAATCTTATTTGAATTCATAGTCTTAAACAAATTTAAATAATCTTTATCAATATTCTCAATACCATCTACAAAACTTATTAATATAGGAAAAAAACAAGTAAGCGTTACCATCAATATTTTTGGCATTGTCCCAAAGCCAAACCAAATCATAAAAAGTGGAGCTATTATTATTGTAGGTATCATTTGAGTCACTAACATAATAGGATAAAGACATTTTTTTATTATCAATACAAAATCCATTAATATTCCAATTATTAAAGATATTATTATTGCAACTATAAATCCAAATATTGCTTCCCCTATAGTAACCATGGCATGCATGGATAAATTTTGATAATCTTTAAAAAATACATTAATTATATCTATTGGTGTAGGTAGTATATATTGAGGAACCTTTAAAACTTCTACCACAGATTGCCAAAAAATAAGTATAAACAAAAATGTTGCTATTGGATATATACTATTTTTGACTTTATCTATGATTTCTAAGTTTCTCATCTATAGTTAAACCCCCAGCTTTTTCATCTACTCTAGCTACTGTTATAACTCTTTCACATCCAAGATTAAAAGGGATTTTATGCACTTTTTTTAGGAGTTCAAAAACTTCATCAAAATCACCTTCAACAGTAGTACTCATTGCTCCTATTTCACATTTTAAACCGCTGTTTTCAATTTCTGCTATACAAGCATCTACTACTTTATACATTTCTTCTTCACCTTTGTAAGGTCTTAGTGGCATTACTGCTATGTCTGCAATTACCATTTAAATCACTCCTTTTAAAATAATTAATACCTACTAGGTATATTTTGTTTTTTATTAAAATATTTAAATAAAATAAAAGTCTTATCCAAAATAGGATAAGACTTATTTTTATCTTTACTGGTCTCCCTACACTGGCATTATCCAAACAGGTTCAAAGGGTCGAGATAAAATCTCCTCTCAGCGTATTAGCTCCCCGAAATATATTATATCTTTTCTACTTGATTATACTACACTTATTATATTTTAACAAATTTTTTATTTATATTATATATTTTATCTGTATTAAAATTTACAAAACTATATAATAGTTTATGATTTATTATCTTTATCCTCACTAATTTTTTTAAAATTTCAGTAACCCTCTTTTACTTACTATAACTTTATTCTGTCGATACTATTATTTTTGATATAATAGATTTTTATACACATATATTGATTATCTATACTCTTTTTAATATATTGACCACTTCTTATTGATTAAGTTTGTGTTACTTCATCAATATAATTCAAATAAATTAATAATATAAATTTACAGTTCCTTTTACACAATAAGCTTTATTACATAATTTACTTGTATGTTTTATTTTTAAAGGACAAAATAACTTTTATATTTAATTTTTTTAGTTTATATATTGAAAAACAAAACGTTTTCCTGTAATATTATAATCGTAGAATAAAACTAAATAGGCAAAACTAGAGAAATTTAGTGACGCAAAGCTATAGGGACTAACACTTATAAAATAAGTTATGTCAGCCAGTTGCCAAAAAGATATTTTCTTTTTGTTTTTTATGAAAGTTTTTTAGGGGGATAAATAATATATGTTTATGAATAAAGTAGATAGATGTACACATATACTAACTGCCTATATATGCAGTTCATATGATTACTGTAATTTTATAGATACGCAGTTAAACGATTTTATACTAGAGTATGGTGAAAATGTTGTGGAATCTTGTTTACATCAAGTAATGGTATTGGTAAGTAAGTATAATTAAATGGATTTTATTTTCTAGAAAACCCTTTTTAGTTTTATCTACATTTTAAATGTATTGTTAATAGAAAATTGATTAAAAAGAAGATAGCAAATGAAAAAATTTGAATACAAATTTATACAGTTATACGTTCAAGATGGCATTAATAAAAAAATTAGCAAGTAAAGGTAAAGCAGAAACACTAGAAGAACTTCTCAATCAATTATGTAGAGAAGTTTTGGAAATTAGTTCATATACATTTAATTGAAAGTTCAATCGTTTTTAAAAGATAAATTTGAACTAATTTCTAAAAACTTATTTTTATTTAAAAATATCTAATAAAAACTCTTAGAATGTATTTATTTGGATTCTAAAGGCTTTTTTTCTAAGTATAATCCATAAACTAAATTTTAAGACTTATTGTTTTAATACAGATAAATTATATAAAAATGTATTTTTTATTTCTTGTACAGCTTGGATACTAATTTAAATAGTTTTAGATAGATTGTAGCCTAATTTAATATCACAATACAAATTCTTACTTTTAGATATACTCTACTATAGAAATTTTATTTATTTTTGTTTTTCTTACTATCTAACACTACTCCAATAAGTAACCCAAGGGATAAGCCAATAGCTAAATTTTTAAATACTGAACCTAAAATAACACCAAAGCATAATCCTAATCCCAAATAACTTATACTTTCATTTTTCATATCTTTTACTCCTTCAAATTCCTATTTATCTATATTATATTAAAATAACCTGTATTAATCAAATCGTACACTAAAGTAGATGTTTTTGTATACACTTACAAGGAATACTAGCATCTAAAGACTTATTTAAAGATATCTAGTAAAAATGACCTTAAAATCCATTTATTTGGATTTTAAGGGCATTACTTTCATTTAAAATACAATAAACTAAATTTAACTGCTGGTTGTTATTTATACACTAACTGAATATCATATCCTTCACTATTTTTCTTTATTTCAAATTTATCATTCTTTTTAGGTAGTATCTCTAGTACACCATCTTGATACCTAGATTTATCTACTTTTAAGTCTATACCAAAGTCTTTTCCATTAAAACAAGCATATGAGGAAACTTTTTCATCTTTCATAAATACCATCTTAATTCTATTATCATTTTCTATATCTATAAGATTTTTCCATTTATAGCCAACTATATCGTACATCTTTTCAACACTAGTATCATTGCTAAATAAATAAGCTCTGTCCCATTTGAATTTACTTAATGATGACAAATTCACTTCGCTCTTTTTATCATTTAACTCATGTAAATTTGTTATCAAATCACCAAAATTTTCTAAACTTTTATCTTCTTCTAGCTTAGTTAACTTTGAATATTTATTTTGTACTTTCCAAGTATTATCATCTTTTTCTAATTCAAATGTTATTTTTGATATACAAGAGTTATGGTTGCCTGGTTGTGTAACTATTACATTTTCACCTTTATTATTTGTATAATCATGTTGTTCAATTTCCTTATGAGTATAGCCCGCTACTATCGCATCAATTCCAGCAACTTCTTTAGCTAGTTCTTGTATTCTATTACCTGGATTTTTAGGCTTTTTAGGTTTTTCTCCACTATGTACTACGGCTAATAGTATATCTGGATTTTCTTTTTCTTTTATTTCCTTCACCCATTTTTTAGCATCTTCTATTATATCATTCATATATAAATCCTGGTATGTAACCATATCTTTTAAATCTCTGGACTTAGCCTTAATTTTATTTCCGTTTTCATCAAAATCCCATCCTTCTCCGACTTCCTTGATTGTAAGACCAAGTATACCAAGCTTAACTTCACCATCTTTTGTTTCAATTGTCTTTATTGTGTAAGGTTTAACATAACTTGAACTGTTACTATTATATGTATTTGCAGATAAAACTTCTATATTTTCACTGTTAAATTCATTTATTATTTTATCTAAATTTTTTTTAGAACTAGAAACAAACTCATGATTACCAAGTACTACTGCATCATATTTAACTTCACTCATTTGTCTAACTATAGGTACTTCTTTTTTAATTACCTCATCTTTTTCGTAAGCATCTCGAGCCTCACTAAGATATTGATTCATTGCCCCTAAACCATCTGAATCATAAAAATCTCCTGCATCTACTAATGTTATATTAGAGTCTTTTTTTCTTTCTTCGTTTATTTTTTCAGCTATGTTATATGTAACTTCTCCATGTAAGTCTGTAGTTGCTAATATATTGATTTTAGTGGTTTTCTCCTCCTTAAGATTAGTACACCCTGTAAATATCATTGAAATTGAGATTAAACATAAACTTAATACTTTGCCTTTATTTTTAAAATTCATTTTATCCCCCCTATAAAACTAAATATACATAAAGTATAGCAGTTATTTATTTCAAATTTATTAAAAATATCTTACAATTAAAAGACTTATTAGTTCCCTAGAAACTTATTACTTTATCTTAGTATATTTTTGAAATTTATGAGGAATTAAATCATATACTATTATAAAAAAATTAAGTATCAAAATAAGTATTAATAATCTAGATAAAAAACCTAAAGGTATTCCTTTATAATTTGTAAAAATTGGCGCAACAAATATACTTGAAAGATATATAACTAAATAGTATATAAAACGATAAATACTTCTTTTCACTCTATATATGGTATTACATTTTTTACATCTAAGTTTTCCTGTAAATATACTTTTAAATCTATCTATAATAGTAAAAGTATAACTGCACTCTAAACAATTTTTCATAATAAGTCTCCTTTTTATTCTATTGTACCAAAGATATTAGTGAATTTTATAATGAAAAGGTTATAATCCAACTAATCTCTAAAGACATATTTGAAATTTGTTTTGATACAATAAAAAAGCTCCAAAATAATTAAACTTATAGAAGCTTTTTAAATAAAATATTTATTTAATATACATTATCTAAGCGTGATTGAAACAATTTTTACATTTTCTGTAACAACTTCTTGAGTTAGTCTTTTCTTTATCCTTGCAATTTTTACTCTTTGATCTATTGCTTTGAAATCAAGTTCTTTCATCCTATGTACTTCTCCTTCATTATTAGTATTCTATAACATTATAACCTTTCAAAAAGTGTATTATAATAAATTATTAAATTAATTTATATATTAGTTGAAAACTTTTTAATCTACAGTTATAGTAAAAGATTTTTCTTTCCCTGTATTTACTGGCATCGGAGCCTCTAAAGAATGTTTAACTGGATTTGATGCAATTGAATCAAATTTAAAATATGTAATCAATGAGAATAAACATAAAATTATTGCCATTAAAATACCTGTTCTATTTTTTTCATTAAACATATTAGATACTCTTTTTTTATATCTGATTTCTTATGTAATCTGGCTACAAATTTATTTGAAGAATTTAAATCTTTTTTCATTGCATTTATAACAGTCAAAGCATACTCTTTTTTATCTTCTATACTACGATTTTTTAAAACTCTTCATCACAATAAAATTCACAATCTAAATCTATAATCTTATCCATAATGTACATAAAAGGATTAAACCAATATACTATTTTTAAAAATAATACTAGATATTTAATACAAAGGTCTTTACTCTTAAAATGCATCAGCTCATGTCTAAATATCCATTCCAGTTCTTTTAGTGTATAATCATATGGTGGTAAAAGAATACATGAATTAAAAAATGAGGGTGTTTCAACTTCATGAGGATATTTAATTTGTATATTTTTGTTTATATTAAGTTCTTTTAATAAATTACTATAAAGATTGTTTATGTATTTGTCATCAACCTCATATGACAAATCATCTATCAGATTTTTAAGTTCAATATATTTCCATAAAGTAGAAATCAAATAAAATATTGTAATAGTAGCCCAAACAGAAACTAAAATCATAGTACACAAAGTAGAAAGATTGTTAAAACCTTCTAGATTTACCTTATTAATATTCTCTTGATATTTAAATTCATTAAATGCAAAAGTATAATATGTAAATGGTAACAATAGCTTAATAATAACAATAAACCATATATAGTAGTTAAATCTTCTACTAAAAATTTTAAAAATAGTCATTCTAAAAACTAATAATAGAGCCGTAAATAAACTACTTACTAAAACTGTCCTAAGAAAATCGTTTAGAATCGAAAGCATAAATTTTCACCACCCTTATTCTAGAGTGAATTGCGGAATATTTGAAAAACAAACAACACTCTAAAAATATGAACAGAACTATGGCTCTTTTAATACAAAGAACCATTTGTTGATTTAATTATTGATGAATGTCAGTCTCAATATGGAGCGAAGTACGATGAAGAGTTTCCTGAAATTATGATATATTCCTTACCTACTCCATTTTATATTGACCGCCCAATAAATCATGAACTTATGAAAAAAACTATCATTAAGGGTCTAAAAAAACTTGAATCCGTTGGGGCAAACTTTATTGCGATGCCATGCAACTCAGCTCATATATATTTTAAAGAATTGAAAGAATCAATAAGTATTCCATTATTAAATATTGTAGAAGAAACTGTTAAAGATTTACCTTCTACTCCACAAAAAGTAACTCTACTTTCAAAAAGTTCAACATTTGAATCTAAAATTTATCAAAAAGGTATAACAGATGCTGGTCATAAATTTATATTTAAAGATGAATGGCAAAAAAAGATAAATGCTCTTATCCAAAATATCAAAACAGATAAGAATAATCCACAAAATATCAATATTTTGAATGAATTTCTAGAAAGTGTAAAATTTGAATCTATTGAAAATATAGTAATTGCTTGCACTGATTTAAATGTTGTCTTAGAAAAGATACAACCATCAATTAATATTATTGATTCGTCAAAATGTTTAGCAGAGTCAGTTATTAAGAAATATTTAGAATTAGAGAAATAGAATTCACTCTATTTTTAATTCATAAATATTTTAGATAAATTATTCATGAAAAAGTAAAGTGATAAGATAATCTTACCACTTTACTTTTTTATGAATACTGACTTTTTTATTTTTGATGATGATTCTAAAGTAAAATTCACCTTAAATGAGATTGTAAAAATAAAAAAATGAATGTCAGTTAAAGTAAAAATATATTTTTCAATTAAATGTTAAAAAACTATTTTATAATAACTTAGTTTAAACATTGCTAAAATTAAATACTTTAGTATTTGTTAATACTTGTTAATATATATTTATTGATTTATTATATAATAATATAGATATTACTATATATTGAATTAGATAAATATAATTATATATATATTGTTATTGTCGGAATTTAATTCTATATTTTTTAATAATATTATTTTAGGAGGAAAAAATGATAAACAATATTAAAAATAAATTTAAAGATTACAAACCATATATAAACGGTTATGAAAATATGAAAAGAGCATCTGTATTAATTCCAATAGTAGAAATAAATAACATACATCATATATTATTTGAAGTTCGCTCAAAAAATTTAAAGCATCAACCCAATGAAATTTCTTTTCCAGGTGGAAAAATAGAGTCTAACGAAACTCCTTATGAAGCCGTTATTAGAGAGACATGTGAGGAACTTGGAACTTTTAATGACAATATAGAAGTTATAGCAAGTCTTGACTTACTTATAACGCCTGTAAAATTTATAATACATCCCTATTTAGGATATATAAAGAACATCAATAATTTAAATATAAATAAGGGTGAAGTTGACCATACTTTTTTGGTACCTATAAAATATCTTTTAGAAAATCCTCCAAATACCTATAATAATACAGTCAAAGTTTTTCCTGATGAAAATCTTCCATATGGTTCAATTCCAAATCAAAAAGATTATAAATTTGAAAGTGGAAGTTATCCTGTTCTATTTTATAAATATAAAGATTATGTAATTTGGGGAATAACAGCAAAGATATTAGAAAATTTTTTAAATTTCTTATCAGAATAATACTTGTATTCAAATACTCAAATTTTTATATACGAAGTTTTTAAAATTTTCTAAATTTAAAATTCTAAAAAAGATATGAAATTATATTTTATACTTGATTATTGTTCAATTATTATTACACAATTTTTGATACAATTTCAAGCTAAGCACTATTTATTAATATCACACTATAAATAAATTATAGTATGATAATATATCTAATAAGATTAAGATATGAAATAAATGATTTTAATGTATGTTTATGGTAAAATATTAATAAACAAGTAAACTGATAAATCAGAGTATATGGAGGTGCTTATAATGTTTGCAGTAGGATTCACAGTTATAATTGCAATTGCCTCTTTCATTTTAAGTATATTGCTATTTAATGGAAAAGCAAGTATGTTATTAGCAGGTTATAATACTATGAGTGATAAAGAAAAAGCTCGATATGATGTAAAAAAACTATGTAGAAGTTCTAGTATTGTTACTTTTATTGTATCTATAATGTTATTTATCATGTCATTTTTGGGATATAGAATAGAGAGTGGACAAATGGATGAAAAAAAAATGCTTCCATTTGCTGTAATATTCATAATAGTTATACTTGCTAGTGTTCTTTTCAACATCTATTACTCTAATAAGAAATGTAAAAAATAAAAATTAGTAAGTAGCAGTTAATTGTGAAAGATTGACTGCTTTTTTATGTCTATTAGATATTTTAGCATTTAAAAAGCTCTATAAAAAATAACATATATAAACTTATAATGGTATAGTTGCCTTTCCTGCATGCCCATAGTCTATTATATAATATTTTAGTATATATAAAGAAATACTAAATATAGTTAGGTAAGCTTTGATAAAATAGAATAAAAAATAGATGTACAATTAATTTACATCCTATATCAAATTTATTTTTATTTATAATAGAAACTGAAATTAGCATAATATATATGATATGTTCTTAAAATTAAAAAATTTAATATATTTTGTTTTATAGTACATCTATTTCAATTGGTTTACATAATTTTATTATTTTATACAGTATTAATCATTTACTAGTACACCATTCAATGAAAATGTTCTAGGTTCAGTGATTTTAACCATAACTAATTTTCCAATTAAATCATCACTTCCACCTTCAAAATTTACAAGTTTATTTTGTCTAGTTCTACCAGCAAATTTATTTTCATTATTTTTGCTTCTTCCTTCGACCAAAACTTCAACTACTCTATTTTTATATTCATCATTTATCTCTGCTGAGATTCTATTTACTGCTTCTAATACTCTATTAAATCTTTCATGTTTTATTTCTTCTGGTATCTGATTTTCCATTTTAGCAGCAGGAGTTCCCTGTCTCTTAGAATAAATAAATGTAAATGCTGAATCATATCTAACTTTTTCAACCACATCTAGAGTATCTTCTAAATCTTCTTCTGTTTCTCCTGGAAAACCTATCATTAAGTCTGTTGAAAAAGCAATATCTGGAACTTCTTTTTTAGCCTTTTCTATTATTTCTAGATAATATTCCTTTGTATAATGTCTATTCATTTTTTTTAGAAGACTACTACTTCCACATTGTATTGGTAAATGTAAAAATTCACACACCTTGTCACAATCTCTAATTGCATATATCACCTCATCAGATATGTCTTTAGGATGAGATGTCATAAATCTAACTCTTTCAATTCCTTCTATATCATTAACTTTTCTTAAAAGTTCTGAGAATGCAACTGGATTTTCAAGTGTTTTTCCATACGAGTCTACATTTTGTCCAAGCAAAGTTATTTCTTTTGTTCCATTTGAAACAAGCTCTTTTATCTCGTTAATTATATCTTCAGGTGTTCTACTTCTTTCTCTTCCTCTTGTATATGGAACTATACAATAGGTACAGAAATTATTGCATCCATACATTATATTTACAAATGCTTTTAATTCAAATTTTCTATTACTTCTAAGACCTTCTATTACTTCTCCATCTACATCCCATACATCTACTAACATCTTGTCAGAATTTATTGATTCTGTAAGTAATTGTGGAAATTTATATAGATTATGTGTTCCAAATACAAGGTCTACATGTTTGTATTTTTTTCTTAATTCTTCTACAACATGTGGTTGTTGCATCATACATCCACACACAGCTATTTTCATGTTTGGATTTTTTCCTTTTAGATGCTTTAACTGACCTAAATTTCCATACACTTTTAGCTCTGCATTTTCTCTTACTGCACATGTGTTATATATTATTAGATCACTTTCTTCAACTATCATTGACATTTGGTATCCCATTTCTTCTAACATTGAACAAAGTTTTTCTGAATCATGTTCATTCATTTGACATCCAAAGGTTTGAGTAAACACGAGTTTTCTCTTTCCTGTTCTGTTGAAGTATTCTTCATTTTGTCTGTGTATTTGTTCTATATATTTATCTTGTTCTTGTATTTTCTCTATAGGTATTGTTACTTGTTTTCTTTTGCTCACGTCTATTCCTCCTAGTTAATTTCTTATATTACACATAACCTTAATTATATCAAATAAGAAAAATCTTTTAAAGGTATTATTAAAGTTTTAAGTATAATAAAAGACAGCTCAATGCTGTCTTTTATTATACTTTACTTTTATATAAAAATAGATTTTAAATCAATCCATTTACAATTCTACAAAATATATTTCTATTGATATCTAATAATGTACTCAGTTTATACTATACAAGTATATTAAATTAATCTTATTTAAGAAAATGAAATAATCATAATGTCTTTATAAAATAAACTTTTTATCATATCAAATAGATTTTAAATAAAATATTATAAATCATATATCTAATCAAATTTTAACTTTGGTAACTAACCCTTCTTATTGATAAATTAACAATCTTGAATAAAAATATTCCTGCAACTAAATTTATTAAAACAGTTGGTAATACTATTGTTAAGAATAAAGCTGTAAAAGAAGCTCCTGGAAGACCGACTATAGCTTGAGCAGCTAACAAAAAGATTGCTCCACTCACAAGTGTTCCTATTGGCATTATAATTGAAACTACTATAGTATCCTGTGTTTTTTTAGATAAGTTTTTTATAAAAGGCATTCTATAGCTAACATATATTAATAAAAATACTATATTTGCTGTAAGAGTTTTATCTATTATATTAGGAACTTGACCTCCTGGGAAACTTGATGTAAGTGCTGTAAATATACCTGTTACTATTCCTGCTATTAAGCAAGTTTTATAGTCATCTCTATTTAAAACTAATATTACAAATAACATTGTTAGTGGTATATCTGGTTTCATTGGTAATCCTATAGCAGGTGTAATTTGATGTATTAGTAATCCTATTGCTAAAAGTATTGCATTTAAAGTTAGTTTTTTTGTATTTGTTTTCATTTCTGTATTTCCTCCTAATTTTTTAATTTTTAATTTATTTTTTTGCCAGTCTTCTAAATCATCCTCTTTAGCTTTAGAAATTCATAACATCTATTTCACCACCTTCTACATATCGAATTTTTCGTAAAATAAAAAAACTCCGTCCTAAATTAATAGGACGGAGATTATCCGCGTTGCCACCTAAATTATATAAAAATTTAATATAAAACTCAATTTTTATATATCTCATTATCAGGTACTTACATACCCTATTCGCTATAACGTGCGACTGACGATAAAGTCTACTCTCAAAAATATGATTTTGATTTACTCCTCTAAGGCCCATTCATCAAATTTTTTCTTGCCAAGATTCCACCATCCTTAGCTCTCTATATTGAACCTAAATTTAACTACTCTTCCTTGTCATAGGATTTAATTTATTATATATTGTTTTACCATTAAAATAATGATATTACTTTTCCTAAAAAATGTCAATATATTTTTATAATTTTTTAAATATACTTCTTCTAAAACTATTTTCTAAAAAATAATACTAATAAAAATCAATACTAATTTCTTTCTTAAAATTTTATACCTAATTCTAACTTTTTAAATTTTATTTTCAATAATTTAATTCATTTTCCTATCATTTATCTAGCTCTTTTATGTAATTTTTGAATTATTCTTAATAAAACTCTACTAATTCTATTTTTATATTTTAATAAAATCTTTTCTTATTTCTTTTAATGAATATTACTATTACTATAGCTATAATGATAAATATCACTATTACTAACAATATCAACTTTGATATTATACTGTGTCTTTTTATATTTCTGTTACTATGTTTATTTCTAATTCCACTTCTATACCTTCTATTACTTGTACTTCGTTTTTTTAGTTTTATTTTACTTTTATTTGACCTACTACTTCTATGTCTTTTTCTAGATTTAATAGTCTTAAACTTAGCATTACTAGATGTATAGTTCGTTTGTGTTGAGTAAACAGATGTACTCAAATCGTTAATAATTTCAGCTTCTACTTGAAGTGGATTTACAATACTGATTACCAGTAAAAAACATATAATTATCCTAATCAATTTTTTCTTTTTTTTCATTTCTTTTCCCCTCATAAAAAATTTATATCTATTTTATTATAATATATACTCACTCAAAAACTACAAATTTTTTCAAATTTCTAATTTATTTTATATCAGATATGTTTTTTTATTAAAAATACTTCTAATAATATTAGAAAAATATTAAAATTTGACTATATTTTTTCGCCCTTATTCTTCATCCAACTAGAACAGTAGGACTTGCACAAATAAAAGTAAGTAATAAATTCCTTTTTTACACTTCTCAATCAACAGAGGAATGTTCAACAATACTATACTATCATTAACATTGGAGTTAAAACTAAAATTTTACAATTCAGATATCTCTTCAACAATCTCTTTAACAGACTTATTAGAAACATTAATTTTAGTTGTTGCTAATCTTTCATACAATGATAAATACTTGACACTTCTTTCTATTACATCAGTAAAACGCAAACCTTCATCTACATCTCTCTTCAACCTTTTTCTCAGTACAGTTTCATCACAAAGTAAAGAAATCTTTATTATTCTATAATCCGATATATCTAGACAAGATATAATAGTATCAATAATACTTTGTTCATGCATTACCCAACAGAAAATAATATTGTCAAAAGCACTACATTTTATAAAGTTATTCAGCAATGCACAAATATTTGAAAGAACCATTTTTTTCGTTTCACCAGTAATCTGAAATGGATGCATATCCCAACACCAATCACCGTCAAGAAAAACACTATTTTTCAAGATTAATTTTAGAGACTGGCATACTGTTGTTTTGCCTACTCCCATTGTACCACCAATAATATAAATATTTTTCATTCATTTCACCTTTCAAAGTTCAATTTATTTGTTAGTCATATTTTATCACATCAATATATAAAAATAATACTTTAACATCTATCATATTATTCATACCATATACAATTGCTTTGTTATCTTTAGTTATCTTATATTCATTCCTAAATAGCTTAAGTAGAAAATTAAACTTATAAATCATTTTTATCACTTAAATTCTTGAAATAATTAAATTAAAATTTATACATTTATTAATTTGTAGCATAATCCATATTCATGCTTTCTTTTATCAAAATTCCATGATACAATAATACTGCTAGATAACAGTAGTTTAATATAGAACTAATATATACATATAGTTATGTAATAATAAATATTACAAAGGAGAGTGAATTGTAATGTTATCAAAACCAGCAACAATGCTTTTAGGCCTAATAAATGAAAAACCTCTTAATGCCTATGAAATTATAAAAGTGTTAGAATACATGAATGTAAAGTACTGGTTTAATATCGCAGACTCAACCGTATATACTACAATTAAAACTTTAGAAAAAAGAGGATTGATTTTAGGTACTGTTAAAAAGGATGGTAATATGCCAGACAAAACAGTTTACACAATCACAGAAAAAGGAAGTACAGAATTTCATGATACTTTGAGAAACTCTATTTTGAAATTCGATTATGACACTAATATTTTTTCTATTACAGCATTCTTTATTGAATGCCTAGAAAAAGAAGAAAGAAAAAATCTTTTAGAAAAACGATTAGAAATTTTAAATCAATATCTAACAGGAATTAAGCAAAAAGATGATGATGACTGGGAAAAGGAAGTTAGTGAATTTCATGTTGCTAATGTAAAACGTATGATTGATATAGTATTAGCAGAGATTTCTGGAACAAAAAGATTATTAGCTGTTTATAAAGGTTAAACAAAAACTGTAAATAATGTCTTTCCACATATAATTCATAGTCTACTGTTTTGTATTTATTTCATTTACTCTTCTTGCATATATATAGAAAGGGCACCTCATATGAAGTGCCAATCTATATTATATTCATTTTTATTTATTGCCTTTAGCTATTGTATAAGAGCTACTTCTCAATATATTTTTATATAGCCTTATGACAACTTGCATTTATAGGATTCTTTTTTTATAAAGCTTATTATATATGATTATGCCAAAATCGAATATTCTTCTACATACTGGCTATATACATATCCAGAATATCTTTTCCCATTTTTGTGGATATTAATTCTTGACCATTTTCCAACACTATAACAGACTTCAACTTTAAAACCATCAGGAATTGTAGTTATTATTTTTGAATCTGTTGTTCTGTCATTTCTTAATTCTAGATTTAAACCATTAGTTTTTATATTTCCTATGTAATTTCTTTTTCTGCTTTCTAGAATATTATTACTTTTAGTGTTGCTCAATTTCTCTAAATATTTATAGAGTAACCAACCTTTGTCATAATTACTTTCAACTTCTGCCCATTTTCCATCTACACAATTTAACTTAACCATTTTTCCTTCTGGTATGCTTTTTAATTTCATACTGTTTATATCTGGTTTCTCTCTTAAATTCAATTTAATCTTAGTCTTAAAATTGAGGTTAGATTCATCAAAGTTTTTTAACATTAATTCAGATATCATTTCAAGCCCTCCTCTTGCCAAATTTTAAGTTGTTAAAAATACCTAACTCTTAAAAAATAAATTTAACAAAAAGAATTATTATCTTTTTGGCAACTGGCTGACATGACCTTTATTATATAAAGATTTTAGTCCCTATAGCTTTGCGTCATTAGATTTATCTAATATTGCCTATATCTGAATAATAACACAAATTAAACATTTACAAAATAATATTCCCTCAAATTTTATATTAATTAAATATAAATTCAATTTTTAATTAATAATAAATAAAAAATATCTTTATATTACTAAATAAATTATTATTGTCTATAAATCATCTATAAAATAGTAATTTACCTAACATATAATTTTTTTAAAGCTTACTTGACAAAAGAAGTATAACACTGTATCATTATTATAAACCGACGGTCAGTCTATTGCCAAATATAATTATAACATGTATATATATTTGTATGATTATGAAAGTACATAAAGACTACCTAATAAAAATTTTGATGAAAATAGTGGTAGCTATTGTTATCTCTTATCAATATACAGCATTAATAAAAAATAACTTATGATACACTTACTTGAGCTTTTTTATATTCAACTCAGTTTACTTACTTCAGTTATTTACATTGCTATACTTATGCTATTTTTAATTTTTAGAAATTTTTAAGAAACGAGGATGAAATATGTTAAAAAGAATATTACAAAAAGATTTAACAAGAAATAAAGTAGTAACAGTCGCATTATTCATATTTATTTTACTGGCAGCTATGTTGGTATCTAGTGCTACAAATATCATTATAGAACTTACTAGTTCTATGGCTTCCTTGTTTAGACAATCTCGTGCACCTCACTATGTTCAAATGTATTCTGGAGAATTAAACCAAAAATCAATCAATAAATTTACAGCTTCAACTACGTCTGTAAAAGAACAACAAACTGTTGAACTCCTAAATATCAATGGAAGAAATATTTTTCTAGGAAATGAGAAAAAAAGCCAGTCTGACAGTGTTTTAGAAAATAGTTTTGTGAGGCAAAATAGTAAGTTCGATTTTTTATTAGACATGGATAATGAGATATTTCAAGTAGAAAATGGAGAAATAGGGGTTCCTGTCTATTACATGAAACAAAATAATTTAAATGTTGGAGATAAGATACAAATAGTCAATGGTGATTTCTTCATGGAATTTACAATAAAAGACTTTGTACGTGATGTACAAATGAACCCTTCCCTTGTTACTTCAAAGCGTTTCTTAATCAGTAATGATGATTGGAATACTTTACATGCTAACTTGGGTGAAAGTGAGTACCTGATTGAGTTTCTATTAAATGATATAAATAAAATTAGTGAATTTGAAACGTTATATCAATCAACTAATCTTCCACAAACAGGAACATCAATAACTTATTCTCTTTATCAAATGCTAAATGCATTATCTGATGGCATTGTAGTTGCAATTATTATCTTAATTAGTGTTCTACTTATTATAATTGCTACTTTATGCTTACGATTTACACTAATTGCAACTATTGAGGAAGATTATCGTGAAATTGGTGTTATGAAAGCAATTGGTATCCAAAGTGGTAATATCCGAAAGTTGTATCTGGCAAAATATCTATTGATTGCATCTTCAGCAAGTTTTTTTGGTTATATAACCTCATTATTTATTAGAACTTTTTTTACAGAAAATATCAATCTTTATATGGGCACAGTAGAAAAAAGTGCTTTTGCTATTTTTATTCCATTAATTGGTGCAGTTATTGTATTTATAGCAGTTATATTCTTTTGTAATCTAATACTCAAAAGATTTAATAAAATATCAGTAGTAGAAGCATTAAAAACAGGTACTTCAATGAACACTAAGCGAAACAGATATAGTCTAAAACTATACAAAAGCAAAATAACAAATGTTAATCTCTTTTTAGGATTAAATGAAGTAACTGAAAGATTTACCATTTATAGCTTACTCTGCTTTGTTTATGCTGTCTGCATCTTCCTTATGATTGTACCACTTAATTTTCTAAATACTATTCAGTCTCCAGAATTTATTACTTATATGGGAGCTGGTCAAAGTGATATTCGCATTGATTTACAACATACAAATGAAACTCAAAACCATCTTAATTCTATATTGAAGGTTATTGAAAGTGACAATGATGTTGAAAAGTATGCTTCCTTTATAACGAGTTCTTATAAGGTAATGAACCAGGATGGGACGATAGAAAATATGAAAATAGAAAATGGAGATTTTTCAACTTTTCCACTTGAATATGTAAAGGGTTCTGCACCAACAAATGAAAATGAGATTGCTCTATCTGTTATAAATGCTGATGAATTAGGGAAAAGTGTTGGAGATAATTTATCTATTTTTTCAGAAAAAGATAATGAGCTAATCCTTACTGTTAGTGGAATTTATCAAGATGTTACATATGGTGGTAAGACTGCAAAAGCGATGCTCCCTTACAAAGAAGATACAATTTTATGGCATGTCATAAATTTAAATATGAAACCTGGAGTTAATTTAACAGATAAATTAAATCAGTATAGAATGAATTGTTATCCCGCAAAAGTTACAAATATGGACGATTATGTAAGTCAGACATTAGGCTCTGTTATTAGCCAATTAAGACTTGTTATAAAGCTAGCTGTTATTCTATCTATTTCGATTTCTGGATTTATTACATCAATGTTTTTTAAAATGTTGATTGCTAAAGATACATCACAAATTGCAATTATGCTTAGTTTAGGCTTCTCTATTAAAAATATACGAACTCAATATATTGCAAGAGCATTATTAGTCCTTACAACTGGAATTATTTTAGGAACTATTGCATCAAATACAATTGGTCAAAAAATAGCAGGGCTACTTCTTTCTGGTATATCTAATT
This sequence comes from Clostridioides sp. ZZV15-6388, assembly GCF_020657755.1. Classification (NCBI taxonomy): domain Bacteria; kingdom Bacillati; phylum Bacillota; class Clostridia; order Peptostreptococcales; family Peptostreptococcaceae; genus Clostridioides; species Clostridioides sp. ZZV15-6388. Next base: position 66,500 of record NZ_JAGWCU010000015.1, read on the forward strand.
TACAATTTATAACAAATCCAATAATTGTATATATAATTTGTCCAATAACTTTAATTATAACTGTATCTATTGCTATCACAGCAATCAGTATGACAATCAAAAAAATAAAAATTATGTCTATCATAGAATAAGAGGTATATTATGAATAATATTATAGAAGCTAAAAAAATTAGTAAAGAATATGTCATCAGCAAAGAGAATATACATCAAGTTTTAAAAGGAATTGATTTAACCATTCAACATGGAGAGTTTGTATCTGTTATGGGAGCTTCTGGCTCAGGAAAAACAACTCTACTTTATAACTTAAGTGGTATGGATAAACTCACATCTGGAAACATTACATTCTGCGGAGAAATAATTTCTAATATGTCTGAAGAAGAATTATCGAGGATACGATTAAAAAAAATGGGATTTATCTTTCAACAAAGCAATTTACTGAAAAATTTAAATATCTTTGACAATATAGTCCTTTCTGCCTATTTGAGAAAGGAAGAAAGCCGCCAAATAATTAATGAACGAGCAAAAATACTTATGGATAAGACAAATATTTCAGAAATCAAAGATAAAGATATTACTCAGGTTTCTGGTGGTCAACTTCAAAGAGCAGCTATATGCCGTGCTTTAATTAATACTCCAGAAATCTTATTTGGAGATGAACCAACAGGTGCACTTAATTCTAAAGTAACAAATGAAGTGATGGATATTCTTTTAGATATCAACCACTCTGGTACGACCATTATGCTTGTGACTCATGATGCCAAAGTTGCAGCAAAAACAGAACGAGTAGTATTTATGTCCGATGGTGTAATCATAGGAGAAATTATATTAGGAAAGTTTAATGAATATAATAACAATTTAAAAGAAAGAGAAAACAAACTTACAAACTGGTTATTAGAATTAGGTTTTTAGAAATATTAGTACGAATAAAACAGATGTTACTAGTATTATAAATTCAAAATAGTTATGAGTAAAGAAATCTATTATTAGAGGCTCTAGAAAGTGATATAAGTATAACTTTTTAAAGCCTTAATTATTTTATAAAAAATTTTTCATATATCTAAATTAAGATATACAACATTTTATTAAACTATTTACTTCACATATATATTAAAGCTGATGACTTATCTAATGTTTGATGATAAAATAAAATTAATAAATATTTAATTATAGAGGATTATATTATGAACATTATTAAAAGAGTACCTTTAATATTAATAGTATTAATTGCAATATTAATAACAGGATGTTCTCCAAGAGAAAGTGCTAGTGAAGTAGCAAAAAAGTATACTGATAGAGTAAATTCTGGAGATTATGAAACAGCATATGATTTACTAAGCAAAGACACCAAGAAAAAAGTTAGTCTTGAAAGGTTTAAAGAGTATCAGGATGTATTAATCGAGACCAAAAAAGTAATCGGCTATAAATTAGGAAAAGAAGAGAATATAGAAAAGTATAAATATGATAAAAAAGAATATAAGAATCTTATTAAACTAGAAGAAACTTATGATATGAAAGATATGCTTTCTAGAAAAAAGAAATCTTTAAAAATTGATAGATACTTTGTAGTTGAAAACAATCAATATAAGTTATTGTGGCATGAAAATTTTAAAAGTAACCTTAGTTCTAGATACCTTGATTTTGTATATCTAAAACTCGAAAAATTTTCAGAAGAATCTTTTAAGGAAATTGTTATATTGCTAAAAAAAGCAACTGATGCTGATCCTAGCAATTCAGATCTTTACTATATAGAAGCATCTAACTATATGTATTTAGATGACTATGATAAGGCTCTACTTCCAATTAATAACTGCTTAAAATATTTAGATAAAAAAAGTTCTAACTATAAAAAGAAAGCAAGTGATGCATACAATTTAAAGGGAGTTATATTAATGTGTAATAAAAAATATGATGATGCAAAAAAATTTTTAAATAAGTCATTAGATATTAATCAAAATAATGATGATGCAAAATATAACTTAGATACAATAAAAAATGATTTAGAGTAACTATTTAATTTATACAAAATAAATTAATTTCTATATTATTATGTATTTATATAATATTCCCTATTAAATTAAAATACTTATAAATTAATTATAAAAAAGAACTTATTGCTATATAAAAGTTAATATATAAGCAATAAGTTCTCTATATTTGTACGCAAAACAGTAATTAATTAAATTTAAAATACATAACAACTAAATACTAAAAATATATAATTATGTTAGATAATAAAATCTAAAGCAATATGTATTTATAAATATTTATAATTTTAAAATTTGTATATATTAGCGGTTAAATATTACATAATAAATCCAAATAAGTATATAGATGCCACACCCGTAACAATAGAAATTCCAATAGATTTAAATTTGTATGCAACAAGAAGTACAATTAGAAAAGATATAATTTTAGGATTTACTACAGATAAATATAGATTATCTCCATTAAAAAATACATCTTTCGCTGTTAAAGAAGTAAGTATTGCTACAGGTATAAATTTCATTATTTTTTTCAAAGACTCAGGCATATCCTTTTTCGAAAAGATTAACATTGGAAAAACTCTTGGAAGATATGTAACAATGTACATTCCTATTATAATAAAAAATATATAATTACTATTATTCATAAGATTCCTCCTTTTTATAATGCACCTCTTCTGCAAAGAACCCAATTAAAGATGCTAAAATTGATGCGACTATAATTACTAAATTACTCTTAAATAATACATATAAAATAATTGAAATAATAATTGATGATATAAATACTAAAACATAAATTTTGTTTTTTATTTGAGAAACTATTAATGCTATAAACATAGAAGTCAGTATAAATCCAGAAATAGAACTATCTACAGATATTGTTTCTCCTAAAAATGCCCCAATAAAGTTCGCTAAGACTGATGAAACTAGGCAAAAAAAATTGAGATAGATTGCATTTCTGTCAGTCCAATTTCCAGTAGTAAATTTTTCATAATTAACTGCAAAAGTTTCGTCAGTTATGGTATGGCAAAATGGCAATATAAACTTTGGACTTTTATTTTTTATATACATATTTAAATTGGAACTCATTAAGAAATGTCTCAAATTAACAATAAATGTGGTTAATACAATGGATGTTATACTTGCACCAGCTGAAATCATTGAAGCTGCAATAAATTGAGAGCTTCCTCCAAATACCAAAGTTACCATCAATGCTATTTGAAAAGGTGAAAGACCAGATTTCTGCAGTAGTATTCCTCCTACTATACCTATTGGTATATAGCCCAAAAATATGGGTATAGAGGCAATAAAACTTTCTCTTAGTTGTTGAGTTCTTTCCATGATAAATCACTCCTTTTAACTTTTAATACATTGAGTATTATTAAAATATAAAATAGATTAATCATATAATTGCAATTATACTTAAAAATAAATTTGAATTAACTATATAATCTTTACTATAATAAATAAAAATAAATTAGTTTTGAAATACTATTAATCTATAATTACTTTTTGTTATAAGGCAATGATATATGTCAATTCTTATAAATCAATTATCTATTATGTTTTTATTGTAACAGCAAAAAAAATTACACACAATTAAAATATTGTGTGCAATACAATTATCTTTTTTCTTTCAGTAATCGTTTTAATACACTTAAACCAGATTTAAGTTCTTCTATATTTTCTGTAGCACATACAGCTATTCTTATTGCAGAAATAGGTTTTTCTTTTCCAACCGCAAAGCGCTCAGATGCATAAACCTGTACACCTTCTTTGAGTGCCTGTAACTCAAGTTTTTCTGCCATTATATCATCAGGTAGTATTAACCATCTAAATATACATTCATCATTTCCTAAAATATTATACTCAGATAAATATTGATTGACAATCTCATTTCTTCTCCTAGCAGACTTACGGCGTGCCTCAATTAATTTATCTGCTTCTCCTGATGCAATCATACGGTAAGCTATTTCTGTTAAAAAATATGATTGAGACAGATTAATATTATATAAAGCACTTGATAACGCTTCTCTATACTTTTTAGGTGTAGCAATGTATGCAAGACGTAAGCTAGGTGCAAGAATTTTTGATAAGCTTGTAATATAAATTGTCTGATTAGGTATATAATTAGCAACTGGGTTCAAATGTATTTCATTAAGTAAACCATGAATAGCATCCTCAATCACAATTAGATTATATTTAGATGCAATATGTGCAATCATTTTTCGTCCAGTCTCTGACATTATATGTGTAGTTGGGTTTTGATAATCTGGTATTATATATATTCCCTTGATGTTTTCATTCTTGCAGGCATATAATAAACCTTCTTCACTAATCTCTCCATTTTCTTGTTTAATTGGTATCAGTTGTATTCCAAGCATTTTGGCTGCCGTCTTTATTCCAGGGTAAGTTAATGGGTCTACACCTATTCTATCTCCATGTTGAAATAGACCTGCCAAAATAGCTACAATTGCATTTTGTCCTCCACTTGCAGGAAGTAAGCTATCAGAAGAGATTTTAAATCCAGTTTTGGAAATCAATTTAGCTATAGCTTCTTTTTGCCAATCAGCACCATCTCTCTGTCCATATTGAAATATAGTTTTAAAATCCAATTCTTTAGTTATTTGTTTAAATAAAGTACTCATTTCTTCTAATGCACAATCTGGATTCATTGTACCCATTTCAATGAATGTAATTTTATTACTTGACATCAAAAATAAATTTGACCGTATATCATAAGCTACAAAAGTTCCACTTCCTGTAACCCCGCTTATTAATCCTTTCTTTTCACAAATTTTAAAAGCTCTAGAAATAGTACTTACATTTACATCTAGGAAATCTGCCAATTCACGTTGTGGTGGTAATTTAGTACCAGGCAACAAAGTTCCATTATTAATATCTTCTTCTAATTGTTCTGCAATAGCTTTATATAGTATTTGCCCTCTTGATGGTCGTTTTGGCTTCCAATTCATAGGATAATTTTCAAAAGAATTAATTGGCATAAAGTTTCACCTCACATTACTAATTTGACTGTTTTGTTTATCTAAGGCAATAAATTCATTAGGAAAGTGATTATACAAATCTCTAACCTAAACAAATTAATCAATAGCTGTATTTCATAATTACCTTTAAATTTATTTTAATATATACACCATATATTTAAAGAACTTTCTTGTCAATATAAAAGTAGTACAAACCATAATTAAATGAATACTAGAATATTTAATTATTTTTGTGCAATAAAAAAGAAGGCATAAAGAGCTACCCTCAAGCTCAATATACCTTATAAATATCTACACTTCGTTTTTGACTAATTTCTCTATGTCTTTGATAATATGTTCTTTAGATTTTTTTCCAGCTATTGCATCAAAAATTGCAACAGCTTTTTTCTCTCCAAACTTCTCTGCTACATCATTAAACTCTAGAAATCTAACACTTTCCTTTTGTTTACCAAACATACAACACCTCTCATACATTTTTATATATTTATTATAACTTCTATATGTTTATTTTTCACCAATAAACGTTAGACAAATTAGTGCCTTTATTTTTTTAACTTTATTTTCCCTTCAAAATCCTTAACAAAACTAGTTTATTCTACCCTATAAATAAAAATATACAATTTAATTTGTAGGAAACTCAGTAATAAAATAAAAAAATCAATACTTCTCTTTCCAAAAGTTTTACAGTAAAAATAATAAAAATTATTTATTGTGTAGCAGCTTTGATATATACATAAGATTCGCTAACTATTTTATTTCTCAAAGTAAGTAAAAAATAAAATAGTTAATAACAGAAAAATTTCAAACTGATATGATATTAATAGATACAATCTCTGTATGGCTTTGACATATGATATCTCGAAAGTTTTTGATGTTACCATAGAGACTTATTTAATTTTACAGAGTGCTAAGTATAATAGGAGATATTTAAACTGATTAAATTAAGACAATCAATAATTTTAATGTTTAATTGTTGACTTTGACACCGTGTCGTAGTTTATACTAAAACTGTAAGGAGGAAGTATAATGAGGACAATCACTATAAGCCAAGTATCTAAAAATATGGGTATATCCACTAGAATGCTACGCTATTATGAACAAATTGGATTAATTAAAAGTTTTCGTCGTGAAGGTTATGCTTACAGAGTTTATGATGAAGAAGCAATTTCTAGAATTGAGCAGATTATGCTTTTGCGTAAATTGCGAATTCCTGTACGTCAAATTCAAATAATTCTAGAAAATAAAAATGCAATTACTGCTATTAACATCTTTCGTCAAAACATAAATGAATTGGATGAAGAAATTACGGCTCTTTCTACAATCAAGGATATTCTCTTTTGTTTTATCAAAGAACTAATTAAAGTTACAGAACTACCACTCAAAACTATTATTTCTGAAAATGACACATTGTTATCAGCTATTGAATCACTTAATATTGTTAGTATTAATTTTAAGGAGGAACAAGGTATGAATAAGTTAAATAAAGCAGATGAAAGATTATCAAAACTCAATGATGTACGTATAGTATACCTACCACCAACTACTATTGCTTCCGCTCATTATATTGGTGATGACCCAGAACTTCATGCAAATACAATGCTTGATGAATTCGTGCGTAAAAACAATTTGAATAAAATTAAACCAGATTTAAGACGTTATGGTTTCAATCATCCTAATCCAATAGATGAAACAGGCTATCATGGTTATGAGGCATGGGTGACAATTCCAGATAATATGGAGATTTCGGCACCACTTAAAAAAAAGCAGTTTGCAGGAGGGTTATATGGTGCACATATGATTGCTTTTGGCAATTTTGCTGAATGGGATGCACTTCTCGAATGGGTGAATAACAGTGAGAAATATGAATTTGCAGGTGATTTACAAGACCAAGAACATATGTGTGGTCTTTTAGAAGAACATTTAAACTATTTTAGCCATATAGAAAATACAGACCATGAGGTAAAAGATATACAACTTGATTTACTAATACCTATTAAGGAAAAATAAGATAAAATATCAGCATAATAATACTAGTTTGTCAAAAAGATTATATGACTGTGAGATAACAATTATGATAGAGAAAGATTATTTTTGAAAAGAAGAAATATGTCTTTTATTTAACATTCTAACTATTTACAATTAGACAAGATTATAATAAAAAATAGATAAACTATATAGTTTATCTATTTTTTTATTACAACTTTAAGGAATCAATATATTTAAATTTAATTAAATTTATCTAAAGTCCTTCTAAAATTCCAATATGTAAAATATTAAATTTAAATTAATAATATAAGTATTTGTTATGTAATAGTATATGCTATATTAAAACATACTCAATAGTATTATTAAATTAATATATTAGTATTAATACAAATAACTATGTACAAAAATTATATATTAAGTTCTTCTAAGATTTTTATTGCAAATCTTGCATTTGGATATGTAATAGAGCCACCACCAATTACACCTATTTTTATTGCTTCTATAATTTCAGCCTTACTTGCTTTAGAGTTGACACATCCCTCTATATGATAGCAAATGCATTCATCACAACGACTTAAAATAGAAATTGCTAATCCCATCAACTCTTTATTTTTTTTACTTATGGCTCCCTCTGAATAAGTCTTATCATCAAGACTTCCAAATACTCTAAAAAATTCATCTGTTTCACTTAGTTTATTATTATATAATTTTCTATATTCTTTCATTTCTTCAAGATTCATATCTACCTCCTGTGTTTATAAATAATTTTTATAGATTATACTATCACATAATACTTGTATTTTCAATATTAAATATGAATTTTCAATTTATAACACATAGCTTGATTTGCAAATTACCTTAGAATATATAATCAATGATGATTTCTCACTTTGAATATTAATTGATTTTCAGAGCTAAAATAAATACCTTAATAAGTTTTTAATTGTATGTTTTAGCTCTGAAATATATAATATTTAACTAAGTTTTATAAAAATATATAACTATCCTAATTATTTTTAGCTGAATTTTTATATATAAAATAAGAATAAATAAATGGTATCACTACAATCATAATTATTATGAAAGTATTATAAAAAGGAATATTAATAAATGCATTAATAATTAACAATATTCCACCAATAATCCAAATCCATCCAGCTAAATGATGTGTTTTATTCCAATTTTCTTCATTATTAAGAGTCCATGGTAATTTTATTCCTAATGTATAATTTTGTTTACATTTAGGAATATAGTTTCCAATAAAGAAAATCAATATTCCTGAAAATAACCCTATATAAAAGTTTGTCTCTAAAGTAATTCCTATTGAATACATAATCATCATCACTTGTAAAATAACTGACAGTATAGCAACTCCCCACTTTGAAAAACTTTGAAGTATTTTTGAAAATCCTATTTTCTTTGGTTCATTTTCAAGTCTAAACCATGTATATATATGAATACATAGCATTAATAATGGTACACCAAAAGCTGCTATAACTTTTGGAGCATAATTATCTGGATTTCCATAGTTGTCAAAATGAATTGCAACCTGATCTGGTAATCTATTATAAAAATAAATTGATACAATAAATGGTATAAAACATACTAAAGTTGATAAAACAAATTGTTTATTTATCATTTTTTTCATTATCTTTTTCTCCCTTCTCCATAAATTGTGAAAACCAAAGCATAACTTCTTCAAAAACTGAAGTATTTATTTCGTAGAAAATAAAGTTTTTATACTTGGTTTCAAATATGAGCCCTGCCTTTTTTAATTGTGATAGATGATAAGAGATTGTGGCATTTGTCATATTAAATTTTTCACTAATTTCTCCTGCTGACATCCTGTTACTCTTTAGCATAAGTAAGATTTCTCTTCTTATAGGGTCAGAAAGAGCCTTAAACGTTTCTGGAAAACCCAACAATATCACCTCTCTATTTAGAATTTCATCTAAATACAATATAACATAATTAATTATTCATTTCAATAACTATTTAGATTTTTTTCTAAATAGTTATTGAAATGAATATATAAATTTTTAAAATTAGTTTTAAATAAAGCAATCTCACTCATAGATTACTCTTATTTAAATACTTTACTTTCAAAAAAAATAAAAAGACTTAGAAATAAAACTCTAAGCCCTTTTATTTTACAAACTTTCTTATATTTAAAATATAACGTGCACTATCTATGCAACATATTCATACTTTTCTCTGTATTCTCTTACGGCATCATTCCAAGCTTCTTGTACTGTTACACCTCTTTTATTAGCAATTCTCTGTGCCAGTTCAATTATTTTCATAGCTCTTCTTGATATGTTCATATATATTCCTCCTACAAATTATTATATATTTCATATACATAGTTAAAGTTATATTTTTATACTATATAACTTTTCTATTATAATATTACAATTTCCATATGTATTATATATGAACTGTATTAGAAGATAATTAGAATTTTTGTAAAATTTGTATATATTCATATTTATACAATATTGAACTAATAAAAATCTTAAAATAACTTGAAATATATATTCTCATATATACTCTAATAAGCATTTAGAAACTGCAAAATACTTGAAGTTTTTAATAGTTAATATCATATAAAAAATCTACAACTAATCTAATTACAGTGGTTGTAGATTTTTATATAATATACAAATAATTATAAAAGATAAAACTATCCAATTAAAACAATGTTTGGTACATTAGCTTTGTGACCATAAATAATGCCATTACTAAAAATATTGGTTTTATCATTTTTGAACCATTTTTTATTGCAACTTTAGCACCTACATAAGCCCCTATTATCATTACTAATGCAAACAACACAGCAATTTTATAATATACTTGACCATTTATCATAAATAATAATAATGAAGTTACATTGCTTGTCAAGTTTAATATTTTTGTATTTGCTGAAGCATGCAAGAAATCATATCCATATATTTTTATAAATCCAAAAGCTAAAAATGTTCCTGTTCCTGGTCCAAAAAAACCATCATAGAAACCCATTATAAATGCCATAAGCATTCCTAATCTCAAATTTTTCTTATTAATACCTTCAAATCTGTCTTCTTGACCTAAATTTTTAGAAACAAAAGTATAAATTGCCACTATCAAAATCATCAATACAACTAAAACATTTAGTATATTTTCATTTATTGATAATACACATTTTACTCCTAAAATACTACCTATAATAGTAAATGGAACTAATTTTTTTAAGAGTTCATTATTAGTTTTGCCAGATTTTGCATACCTATAAGCACTACTTATACAACCTGCTGATGCTGCAAATTTGTTTGTACCAATAGCAAGATGTATTGGTACTCCAATAGCCATAAGAACAGGCATACTGATAAGTCCACCTCCACCTGCTATAGAATCTACAAAAGCAGCTATAAAGCCCCCTATACATAAAAAAATAATTACAAACATAAAATTCCTCCATACATTCTATTTCAATCTCCTTTACAATATATACTTCATACAATTCTTTCTTAATTTTTATTGTCCAATATATTTTTTCTATATTCATTTGGAGTGCTATTATTAAATTTTTTAAATATTTGTGAAAAATAACTGCTATTATTAAATCCTACTTTCTTGCAAATATCAGCTATACTCATATTCCCATTTTTTAAATATTTTTTAGATTCTTCTATTCTAAGAATATTTATATACTCAGTTATTGAAATTTTATTCTTTTCATTGAAAATAGAACTTAAATAATTTGGACTTATAAAAAACATCTCAGATATGCTATTTAAATTTATATTTTCTTTATAATATTTTTGTATATATTCGTTTATCTTTTCAATTAAATTTACTTTATCTTTTCTCCAAAATTCTCTATTAATATCAATACATTCTTTAGAAAATTCAAGTAATATATTCCATAAGTCTTTATCACTACTTACAAGTGATATTTTTTTAGTATATTTATTTTTTACGTAATAGATAAGATTTAAATCTTCTAAATCTCTAAGTACTGTTCTAGATAATACAAGTATCACCTCTTGAATAATACTTTTAATATTATTATGTATTTTCTTATTTATCTCTATTAGTTTACAAATGCCTTCTAAATTCATATTTTTAATTTCTTTCTCAAGAGAAAATTCTAATTCATAAGGATACTCTACACAGTCAGTATTAAGTATACTAATTCCTACAGGACTTATAATGCACTTTTCTTCTAATAGCTTATAATTAGCCCTTTTAAGTGCATCTTCAAGTTTTATATTTTCCTTTCTACTCTTTAATATTTCCTCATCTTTTATACTAAGTTGGTTTTCAAAGAATGTTCTTTTTGCTATTTCCTGAATAAAATCAGTTACCATTAGTAAATTTTCTTTTAATACATATAATCTACTTTTAGGATTTAATGGGATTTCACTGTAAATTTTATTTATATATTTTATATCTATATTTGAGTTATTTGATAATATCGATAACTTTTTATCTATATCAATAGATTTATATATTATAAAATTTCCACATTCTATATATCCAATTATATTTTCTTCTAATACTATAGATATCTCTAGGCTAGAAACATCATAATCACAATTATATATTTTAGTAAAATTATCGTTATTTATATTTTTATTAAGTTTTCTATTACATGTTCTTATGTTTTTGCAAATATTGCAAAACTTAACTTCTCCATTAGTTTCAAATATTTTTTCGTGTTTTGAATCATAAATAGATATTTTTAGCTTCAGTATATTAGATATTTGATTTGCAATATTTTCAATTATATTTATATTAATTAACTCTTGTATATTATTCTCAGAAAACATGATTGGTAATTGTTTTAAGCTCGAAAATTTATAGGGAACATAGGCGATTAATATTATCAAATCATTTTTACCAGTATTTATAATTTCATGTTCTGAATATGGTGGGCAATAGATTATTGATGATTTCTTTATATTAATCTTTCTACCATCAATTATTTGTATTCCTTCTCCTTGAATCACGTATAAAAGTTGTTCTTCACTTAAATGAAAATGTTTTTCTTGACAATTTCCTGGAAAAAATTTTACAACTCCAGCACTAAGTCTATTAGATTGTGTTTTTGATGGCTCATGTATCCATGTAACTTCTCCCCAATTAAATTTTTGCACTTCATATTTACTCGACTCACTAAAATACTCCATAAGCTCACCTCTTAGTTTTTGTCTAAATATTTTTTTATTCTTTCAAACGTCTCATTGCTTATAACATGCTCTATTCTACATGCATCTTTTTCAGCTATATTGAATGAAACTCCCAATGTATTTATTAGAAATCTAGTAATTAAAATATGTTTTTCATAAATTTCTTCTGCTTTTTTTCTACCATTTTCAGTTAAAATAATTTCACCATCAAACTTCATTACAATGAAACCACTTTCTTTTAAAATCCCTACAGCTCTACTTACACTTGCTTTACTATAATTTAGTTCTTTTGCTATATCAATAGACTTTACAATTCCATTTTTCTTTTCCAAAATCAATATTGTCTCTAAATAATTTTCTCTTGATTCATACATTTCTACTTCCCCCAAGCAATAACAATTCAATTCTAATATTTTTATCATACCAATTAAAAAAGTATAACTGTATGTTTTAACATCATAATCTAGATTGTTCATATATATAATAAAAAACACTCACTTTTATACTCATAAATATTTTTATCACTTACATTAATATATCTTATCATAATTTTCTTTTTTATTACATAGAGAAATCTCAGACAAAATAAAAACCAATTTAGACTTTGATACATAGTGTAAGAAAAGCATTAAAATCAAGACTTTACATACATAAACAGACAATAAAGTTATAAAAAGAGCACAAAAAATTATTTCTTAACTGCCTTTTTTTCGTTTAGATAGGCTACTTTTTCATCTATTTGCTCCATACAATGTTCCAACACATGTATTTTATTTTGAATATTCTGTTTATGTTGTTCAAATAGGCAAATTCTTTTATCTATTGTATCATCTCCCATATCACAGAAATGAAAGCATTCATATATATCCTTTATAGATAAACCTGCCTTTTTAAGTTCTATAATAAAGACTAGGCGTTCTATATCCTCTTCTAAAAAATAACGAACACCACTTGGTTTTCTATTGATAGGAAGTAACAAGCCTTTTTCTTCATAAAAACGGATTGCTGATGGAGAAATTCCGGTTATTTTTGATACCTCAGTCATGGAATATTGCATGTTCTTTACCTCCATAAAATTTTAAATGAATAATAACATTATAAAAATTCCTTTCATAATAGTCAATCAGTAGTCAATAAAAAAGTATTGACTTCAAGTTAGGTTGAAGTTGTATAGTTTGAAGTGTAAAAATCAACTGGTAAAAGAAAGGATGATATAAATGGAAAAATATGCAACTATGATTAAAGAAAATTTAAATGCAGGAAAAGTACTTTGTGGAATTGCAGTTTCACTGTCTGATTCAGCTGTAAGTGAATTAGTAGGGCTATCTGGATATGATTTTGTCTGGATTGAGGGAGAACATGGAGCCTTAGACCGTAAAGACATTCAGCAACATATGATAGCAGCACATGCTGGCGGTGCTGCTTCTTTAGTTAGATTAGGAAATAGTGACCCTGCTCTTGTTAGAGCCATAATGGATATGGGAACAGATATCATAGGATTTCCATTTATTAATACAGTACAAGACGCACAAAAAGCAGTATCAGTTTGTACCTACCCACCAAAAGGTATAAGAGGATGTAATCCTCAACGTGCTTCTTATTATGGGCGTATGAATTATTTAGACTATATTAAAAACGCAGATAAAGAAACATTGAAAATGATGTTAATTGAGCAAAAATCAGGCTATGACAATCTTGAAGATATAGTTCAGGTTGATGGTGTTGATATTATAGCACTAGGTCCTGGCGACCTATCTTTAGATCTTGGCTTTGCTGGAGATATGGATAGACCAGAAATAAAAAATATGATTACTCATGCTGCTGAGATATGTAAAAAATATAAAATGCCTTTTATTGTCTTTCCAACAATAGAAAAGACAAGCGTTGAAACATGGGTCAATATTGGTGCAAATATGCTTTGCTTTGCACAAGATACAACCTTTATCACTTCTGCTATCAATCAATTATGGTCTTTTTATGATGAAGTTGTACCAGTTGAAAAACATCATTAAATAATTGTATTTCTTGTACAATAAACATACTGCCAGATAACAAATAAAAAATTATTATCCGGCAGTACTGAATATATCTTGAAGTCAAAACATTAACTATTTTCTCTTTTATAGAATATTCATCACATATGTCATACTATTAATATTTTTTAGCTTTATGTATACTAATATTATCATTAGTTTTTAAAAATTAGCTTTTTATAGCATACAAATTTATTCAGCCAACATTTTACCTAATTCAATACAATTAGCCTCTGCCTCTCCATCTGGATCTTCCATTGCTGTGATTCCTTCACCACCTATAATCGTAGCACCAGCATTTTGCATACGTTCTTCCCAATCTCTCATCCATTCACAATTTCCCCAACCATATGAACCAAATAATCCAATTTGTTTACCTGATACCATTGATTCTAATTCTGATACAAATGGTTCCATATAACCTTCTTCTAATTGCTCTGCTCCCATAGATGGGCAACCTAGTGCAAATTTATTTTCTCCTTTTAAATCGCTTGGTTTCAATAAACTTACATCTAAAACCTCTGGTGTTTTACCTTTTGACTTTACACCTTCTGCTACAAAATTTGCCATTTTTTCAGTATTTCCTGTTCCACTCCAATAAACAATATATATTTTACTCATTTTTACCTCCTATGATATTTTTAATTAATTTATTAGTTAGCTATAGCTAACTAATATTTAAAAAATAAAAGATTTCTTTATTTGAAATCTCTTTATTTTTTCTAAATATATAATATCATGAGTAGTTTTAAAAATCAATATTTATTGATAATATTTCTCATTAAATAATTTTTATCATTTATCTATTAAATACATAGTCTTCATTTTTCATTAGCAAACAAATACTATCTTTTAGTATTACCCTTGTATTTATAAAGATTTAAATATAGGTAACCATTTCCTTGTTCTGTTCTAGGCAAACCAAGTGCCCTTGTACACTTTATTAACTGTGCATACAACTCAGCTTCATCAAAATTTCGTTCAAATTCTTCTCTTGCCCACTCTTTAATCAATGCCATTGAACCCGTTACATAGGGTGCACTCATACTAGTACCACTCATAATAGCAAGTTTATTATCCATATAAGTTGATAAAATATTTCTTCCTGGTGCAACTAAATCTATTGTACTATTTGAATTGCTAAATTTCTCAACTAAATAGTTTTCATTTATTGCACCTACTTCTATTACTTCAGGATAACTTGCTGGGTAACTATATTCACTTGTACTAGAATCCCCATCTCCATTATTACCAGCTGCACACACTACAGGAATATTATTTTTTACTGCTTGTAAAACAGCATTTTTTAGATTTTTATCATCTTTATTCCCTCCTAGAGACATAGATATAATATCCACCTTGCTACTTACAGCAAAGTTGATAGCATTAATTATACTCTGATACGTCCCAATACCATCTTTATTTAATGCTTTTGCTATTAATAATTTACAATCTGGTGCTACTCCCATAACTTCATTATTATAATTAGATGCTGCTATAATACCTGCTACATGTGTTCCATGTCCATTAAAATCCTCATATATATTTTTATTTCCATTACTATCATCACTGAAATTTACCCCTCCAATGACTTTCCCTTTTAATAGAGGATGAGATGTATCACAACCTGTATCTATTATACCAACTACAACATTTTTACCAGTGTATCCCTCTTCCCACATTCCTTTAGCATTCATTTGTTTTATACCATATGGAAATTTATTCTTTGTTCCTCTTAGATTTTCATTTATCTCATATGGAATTAACTTCATTTTTTTATTCATAATGTATCCCCCTAAAAATTTTATTGCATATAAAAAATTATAAACAAGTTAAAATGATAAACTATAAATTAATAATTTAATTTATAGTTACATGATTATACTCATCTATTTATATTTATGATATGTTTTTTATTTTTAGGAGTCATATTTTATTATCTACAAAATAAAATTTATGTGCTATATCAAAATAAAGATTTGCTTACATATGCAGATTTACTTTTTTATAAGATATAATATATTTACTATTTCAAAACTGCCCCTGTATTTGCTGATGTAACCAGTTTAGCATATCTACTTAAATATCCATGCTTTATTTTTGGTTCCAAAGGCTTAAATTTTGATTTTCTCTTTTCCATTTCTACATCACTTACTTTTAATTCTAATTTTTTATCTGGTATATTTATAGAAATTATATCTCCTTCTTCAACTATTCCTATTAAACCACCTTCCATAGCTTCTGGAGAAATATGTCCTATAGATGCCCCTCTGGTAGCTCCTGAAAAACGACCATCAGTAAGAAGTGCTACATGCTTATCAAGTCCTATTCCCGCAACTGCTGAGGTAGGAGATAACATTTCTTTCATTCCTGGCCCTCCTTTTGGACCTTCATATCTTATAACTATAACATCACCTTTATTTATTTTTTTGCCAAATATAGCACTAACAGCTTCTTCTTCTGAATTAAAAACTCTTGCTGGACCTTCATGAACCAACATTTCCTCTGCTACTGCTGATTTTTTTACAACTGCTCCATTTGTAGCAAGATTACCTCTTAAAATTGCTAGGCCTCCTTGACTGCTATACGGATTTTCTAATGTATGTATTACTTCTTCGTTCTTTATCTCACAATTTTTTATGTTTTCTCCTATAGTCTTGCCTGTTACTGTTTTACAATCTAAATTTATTCCTTTTATCTTTGAAATTTCATTCATTATAGCTGGTATTCCGCCTGCCATATGTAAATCTTCGATATGATGCTTACCACTTGGACTTAATTTTGTTAAACAAGGAGTTTTTTCACTTATTTCATCAAATAAATCTAAATTAAGTTCTATTCCTGCTTCATAGGCTATTGCAGGTAAATGAAGCACTGTATTTGTAGAGCCAGCCATTGCCATATCTACAGTTATTGCATTTTTAAAAGCATCTATTGTCAAAATATCTCTAGGCTTTATATCATTCTTAAGAAGTTCCATGACATACATACCTGCATATTTTGCTATTCTTTTTCTTTCTCCTGAATGTGAAGCAGCAGTACCATTATATGGAATACCCATACCTAGTGCCTCTGTTAAACAATTCATACTATTAGCTGTAAAAAGCCCAGAACATGAACCACAACCAGGACAAGAATTCATTGACAACACTTCTAGTTCCTCTTCACTCATTGTTCCATCCTTACAAGCTCCAACACCTTCCATTGCAGAGTTAAAGTCATATACTTTTCCATTTGCTTTTCCTGGAAGCATAGGACCTCCACTTACAACAACACTTGGTATATTAAGTCTTGCAGCAGCCATTAACATTCCTGGCACTATTTTATCACAATTAGGTATAAGTACTAAAGCGTCAAAACCATGTGCCATCGCCATTGCCTCTATAGAATCGGCTATTAATTCTCTTGAAGCAAGTGAATAATTCATTCCAACATGTCCCATAGCTATACCATCACAAACTCCTATAGCTGGAAATTCTAATGGTAATCCACCACTCATTCTCACTCCATTTTTTGCTGCTTCTGCTATTTCATCAAGATGAAGATGACCAGGAATCACTTCATTTTGTGCATTTACTATACCTATTAGTGGTCTTTCAATCTCTTCTCTAGTAAGACCCATTCCATACATTAATGCTCTCTTTGGAGCTCCTTCTATTCCTTTTTTTATATCACTTCTCATGGTATTACCTCTTTCTTATATTTTTAAAATTTTCATAATATTATTATAATATATTTTTATATCAATTAATTACAAAAAATCCAAAAAATATTAAAAGATATTAATATAAAATTATTACGATTTTATATTAATATCTTACACAAATAAATTAAATGCTTATTCTCTCTTGGATATACTAGTTGGAGAAATCTTTTTTGCCAATATTAAAGATGCTATTATTAATAAAAGCAACAACACTATAGAAATTATAAAAGAAGGATTAGTAACATCAATAGCTTTATCTCCTATATTTAAGAACACTAATGTTCCTGGTAAAATACCAATAAATGTTGCAAGTATATAACTACTAAACTTTATGTTAGTAAGTCCTGCTCCATAGTTTATAAGATTATATGGAGTAATTGGTACCAATCTTAATACAAATATAATAAAAAATCCTCTCTTCTCATCTGCCTCCATAAAAAGTTCCCATAAAGATGGTGCTAATTTATTTTTTAAAAACTTAGTTATGGTATCTTTAGCTAATACCTTTGCCATCATAAACATAATTGCACTATTAATACCTGCACCTATTATCGTATAAAGTGTTCCTTTCCACAATCCAAATGCTAATCCTCCAGCCAATGCTAAGACTGGAACTGGAAAAAAAGTAATTGGTAAAATTGAGAAAATCAATATATATACAAAAGGTGCATAGTTTCCATATGATTGCACATATTGACGTATCTGCTCTGCTGTAATATCTCTAAAAAATGTATAATAAACGAGTATAAAAATAACAATGATAAGTGCTGTAACAATTCCTTTCAAATTCTTTTTTATAATAAGTATCATCCTTTCTATATGTATTTATTGTATATCGATATTATTTATTTTCTTTTTCAAGTTTTAATAAATAACCCTTTATTTTTATTCCATCCAAATAACTTCTTCATCACTTCTTATAATATTATCTCTTTGTCAGATTTTCAAGTTTCGATAATATTATTATAATACATTTTTTTATTAACTAATTACAAAAATCTAAGAAATATCAACAAATTGCACAATTAAGCTAAATAAAAAAGTTTTGTTATATTACTTAGAAAATTTTTTAAATAATATGGAAAATAGTATTATTTATAAAAAATAAGGGCTTTATTATTTTATCCATTGATAAATATTGTTTTTTCTAATAAATAAAAAAACATTCCATTAAGAGAATGTTTTTAGGAATATCTATTATCAGTGGAGTAATAATTTCTTGATGTAATGCCAATACAGACAATATATCTTTTGCAACAGGCCAATTGTAATCTCGTATCCATTCTAAAAGCCTATGGCAAATAGGTTTTATTTCTTCATCAGATAATAATTTTAATTTTTCAATATTACAGTTATTAAACTTATCTTTTGGAAGTAGTTCTTCTACATTTTTCATAATATATTTCTCCAATCCAAGACACAATAGTTGTCTTATCTCCCTTAATTAAATAGACAAAAATCGTTTATGTTTAGATTCTCATATCTACATGTATAAATGTCAAACAAATTATAACTTAATATACTTGTATATAAGTACTGATATTAATCTGAACACCACTTTGCCTTTTACTAGATATACAGTTTATAGTAGTATGACCATGATTCTTTCTAGATTTTAAAGAATTAAAATCTTCTTAAACATATCCATTTTATTATATTATAAAAATGACATATTTTTATATACAATAAATTTTCAAAATAATAAATGTTATTTTAAGTTAATCAAATATAATATTTGAAACTTTATCCCAGTTAATCTCTCTCGAATTATATTCAGGGTGTGATAATTTCACTACATGAGTTGAATTATTATAATTATAATAAATTGTAGTAGTACCATCAATTTGATTCTTCTTGTATCCTTGATAGCTAGCACCATTTGGCACTTTTTTTTCAATAAGACTATATGCATATGAAGCATCAAGCATTCTTACTTTATTTGGAAATATTAACATAAAAAAAGTTATAAGAGCAAAAATACATATACATGTAATACTATACCATTTAATCCATTTCATACAATTCCTCCTATTTTACCAATATATACTATTATTATTTCCATATATTTATAATATTTATACATATGATAAAATTTTTAAACATTTACATATTAGGTGTAGAAGATTCTATTTTATAAGTTAATAAATTTTTAAGGTTTTATTAAAGAAAAATTTATTTTTAAAGATTACAATAAAGATAGTATTTATGAGGTTAAAAATATAAATTTTGAAGGGAGATAAATTACAATTATGTGGACACTTTATCCGTTATTTTGTGCAATATTACCTTGTTTAATATACCAAATAATTGTTATAAGAAAAGTAAATTTAAAAGAAAAGAGGAGTTTAATAACACATCTAATATGGGTCTATGTTTTTTTATTTTATATTTACTTAGCACTTAGCAAAGCAGGTATTGGAAGTATATGGGATATAGGTAGATATGATGAAATTATTAGGCTAGATGAAATAAATTTAATTCCATTTAGTTCAAGTGGTGCTTTAACTTATATTCTAAACATCATCATGTTTATGCCTTTAGGATTTTTACTTCCTTTGATTTGGGAAAGATATAGAAATTTTATTAGTATATTATGGACTGGATTAGTTTTTTCATTAGCAATTGAGATTTGTCAATTATTCAATCATAGAGCTACAGATATTGATGATTTGATGATGAATACTCTAGGTGCTATTTTGGGATATTTCATATGGATATGTATAAATAATTTATTTAATTATATAAGTAAAAAGACTCTCTTTTCATATCGATATGAACAAACTGTTAAAGATGAAATTGCTGTTGAAGCTGATGATGATACAAATAGAAAAGCTATTAATCTTCCTAAAAATGAAACTATTATGTACTTAATATTAGCTGTCTTAGGAGAATTTCTATTGTATAATTTTTATATCATTCCTTATTAGATAGTTTAATATACATTAAATTTACATTTTATTTTAATATTTATGTATAAATAAAATCCCCCTTCTTATTACATTAAGAATGGGGTATTTTATTCTTTAAAGATAATATATTTAAAAATAATCTTTTTATATTATTGATAATACCTATTTTCCCTTTTATACTTGATTGTTGCAAAAACAATATTTAAAATAATCTATAACTTTTAATTATAATTACCTTCAACAAAATTATTAAAATACTTTTCAAATCTTAACAGCCTAACATAATCGCCTTACTTAATTGGCATTTGAAATATTCGATTTACATTACATCTAACTTTATTAGCAGTTATATAATCATACTCAGTACCATTCTCAATAAAATTTTGTATCTTATCTAATACTTGTATTGCTCTCTCTTTACTTTCATAATCTCCTATCTTCCTAGTATTATACATATCTTCAAATGTTACATATATTTGATTATCATTTATTTCAATTTTACTAACTTTCATTAAATTAGTTTTATCCTGGCTTCTAATTATTATCATTTCAACCTCTCCAATATATTTAATTTATTTTAAAGTCATTTCCTTGTTATATACTATTTTGACATAATTAAAACTTTTGCCATTACATACTTATATAACATCTTTCTCTTTTGAGAATTTCTTTAATTTTAAAATATTTACTAAATTAGTTCTCTTTTTTATTTCCATGATAAATCATCTGTTAATTATTCCAACACCATTATATAATCTATTTCACTTAGTAAAACTTATCCTTACCACCCTTCTCATATTGATTTATACATTTGGTAATTGTATTAATAAAAATTTTTATTCAAATCATTTGCATCTTAAATCATTTATATCAAAACTCAATATTTTTACAAAGTGCATATCTCTTTTCTTATAAACTTAGTTTTATATTTCCTTCAAATAAATGTATTATAGGATTTATTTTTAATATTTTTATTACTTTTTTGATTTATTTTTAATAGCATCATTTTTAATTTTGATTTTTTGTATTTAACATATCACCTCTCCATAAATTACCACTTGTATAATTTATATTATATATATACAAACGGTAATTATCAATCTTTTTTCTTCTCTTTTATCTTTTTTTATATATTTTTGGTAATTTTATTTTACTTTTTAGTAAAATAACTTATAATTTCGGTAAGGAGTGATGTACATATGGAAAGTTTAGGAGATAGAATAGCAAAGTTAAGAAAAGAGTTGGATATAAATCAAAAGGAACTTGCTACTAAAGTTGGTATAACTGAAGCTAGTTTATCACGTTATGAAAATAATCTGCGAGAACCTAAAAGTGAAATAATAGTAAGATTAGCAAAAGCACTGAAGACATCTACAGATTATTTATTAGGTATAAATGAAAATACAAAAATAAATAGAGAAGACAAATTAATAATAGAAAGTTTATCAGTTAGTGAAAAAACAAAACAACTTTTAGAAAAGATATATTCACTTGAGGAAGAAGATAGAGAAGCTATAGAAAAAATGATTGATAATGCTTATATAAAGAGATTTTTAAAAGAAGAGAACTAATTCTCTTCTTTTACTTTTTCCAAGATTTCTAATAACAGTTCATAAAAATCAATATCTACACTCAATAAAAAATCTAATTTAATTCCTGTGTCTTTAATTTTTTCCTTTCTTATAATAGTAGTATTTGATTTTTCCACATGCACCATCCCCCAGCGAACCTATGTTCTTAATTTTATTCAAAGATTCCCAACAAATTTTTAATAAAAATTATATAATTATAATTTTTCCATTTCATAAAATATTTTTCTATTATCCAAAATTTTCTTGGATAATTATCTTAACTATATAA
>NZ_JAGWCU010000016.1:0-76077 GCF_020657755.1 Clostridioides sp. ZZV15-6388
TTTTGGCAGTCATTTTGTTGCTAAAGTTCACTTTATTACAGTAGAAAATACAAATGATAACATATTTTACCAACTATAAGTAAAAATAAAGATAGACTATCTAGAAAAGTCGCTATTTTACAAAAAAGAGCAACTTTACGAAGAAATATTTAAATACATATTAAAATTTTTTTTTATTTTCATTGAGGTTAATTAAAAAAAGATTTGTTTTCTTACTAAAAAATAAATCGTTATATTAAATATAATAGAAATGTAATAAATTTAGATGGGTAAAGAAGTCATTTTTTGTAATATAGTAACTTCAATTTTAATCACTAAATATAGTAGATAAATATATTTTGAGGAGGAGTGAGTATGAATACATATGACATTATAAAAATGGGATTAGATGCAACTAATTTAAGAAGTCAGGCAATAGCAAATAATATAGCAAATATAAATACTGAAGGCTATAAGAAACACTATGTAACTTTTGAAGAAACATTAAATGATGCCATGCCTAAAATAGAAGAAAAAACAGACAATTCTAAAGGTTTAAGAGTGGATGGCAATAATGTGGATATAGAAGAAGAAAAAGTAAACCAAGCAATGACAACATTACAATATAATGCTTTGATAGGTTTTGCAAATGGTAAAATAGCAATGACCAAATCAATAATAAGTGGGAGGTAATTAGAAGATGAGTGTGTTCAGTGGGATGAGAATCTCTGCTAGTGGATTAACAGCAGAAAGTTTGAAAATGGATATCATATCATCAAATGTAGCTAATATAAATGCTACAAGAGGTCCAAATGGAGAAGCATATAGAAGAAAAATTGTATCATTTGAAGAAAATTATGATAATAAATTAGGTATGTTAGGAGTAAAAGTCACATCTGTTGAAGATGACAAATCACCTCTTAAAGAAGTATACGACCCATCTCACCCAGATGCAAAGCCAAATGGATATGTAGAATATCCAAACGTAAATATATTAGTTGAGATGACAGATTTAATAACTGCTTCACGAGCATATGAGTCTAATATAGATACATTAAATGCTCAGAAGTCTATGATAGCAAAAGCACTGGAAATAGGAAAGTAGGGATAAATTATGCCAATTACACAGATTAACAACCTAGTGCAAGGAGCACAGTTAGAGAACTTAATTGGAGAAACTAAACCATTAAATACTAATAATAAAGAAGAAAAAAAGAATTTTGAAGATGTAATAAAAGATACTATTGATAAAGTTAATTTTCAACAAGTGACAGCAGATGATATGAAAGAAAAATTTATAAAAGGCGAAGATGTTTCTATGCATGAAGTTATGTTAATAGGTCAAGAAGCACAACTATCTATGCAATATCTAATAGAAGTTAGAAATAAGATTCATGATGCATATCAAGAAATGAATAAAGTACAAATTTAGCCTTTTGAACAGGAGTAATAATCAATGATAGCCAGTTTTAAAAATAAGATTAAAGAGCAAGTTGCTAAATCTAGGACAAAAATAGGTTCTCTAAAAAAGGGTACTAAGATAGCATTAGGGATAGGGATTGTTGCTATATGTTTAGCACTAGTATTTACAGCAATATCTGCAAGCAAAAATAAGTATGCAGTCTTATTTTCAGAACTAGATGTTCAAGATGCTGCAGATATATCAGCAGAATTAGAGTCTAGAAAGATAGATACCAAGGTAAAAGGAAGTACAATTTATGTTCCTAGAACAGAAGTTGATAAGTTGAGATTAGAGTTAGCTCCAAGTTTGACAAGTGGTTCTAAAGGATTTGCACTTATGGATGATAGTTCATCAATAGGTCTTACCGATGAAGAGTTTCAAATTAAGAAGCAACGAATGATACAAGGAGAAATAGAAAAAACAATCAAGAGTTTTCCTCAGGTGGAAGATACTAGAGTACATATAACATTTGGTGAGTCTTCTGTATTTGAGAAGGAAGCTGTTCCAGGAAGCGCTGCAGTTTATTTGATGCTAAAGCCAGGAACTACTTTAGAGAAAAATCAAATAAAATCTGTTATGGCACTTGTATCAGGAAGTGTTACAAATATACCAGAGAAAAATGTTCAAGTTATTGATAACAAAATGAACTTATTATCTGAAGGCATCTTAGACGATGAAGAAGTTGATGAAAACAATCAACCGATAAATGGTGCTATTAGTATTGATAAAAATAAGGCATCTGAGCAAGCACTGAATAAACAATTAGAAAAATCTATTTTAGACATGTTAGAACCAATATTTGGTACAGGAAAAGTAAAAGCTACAGTAAATGCTGATTTGAGTTTTGATACAGCTGAAAAAACTGAAATAAAAATTGACCCTGACAAAGTTGCTATAAAGGAAACAAGGTCAAAAAATTCATCTAAATCTGCGACAAATAATGTCCAAGGTGTAGATGCTAATATGAATAACCAAGGGAATAAAAATGGTACTAATACAGAAGATAGTTTGGATGAGAGTTTTGAATATGAAACAGGTAAGATTGAAACTCATACTATAGTTGCGCCTGGAGAACTTAAAAGATTGACAGCTTCTGTTGCTATAGACGGGAAAATAGCTAAAGGTGTTCAAGCTGATGTGGAAGATATTGTTAATAATGCTATAGGTATGGATGGAGCGAGGGGAGATACACTTAGCGTTGTTTCAATGGTATTTGACCCTAAGGGTAAGGCAGAAGCTAAACAAGAAATGGAAGATATTAAAAAAGAAGGATTCAAGAACAATATAATAAAAGCGGTTGTTGGAGTAGTAGCAGTTGTTGCAGTAGGTGTTATTGGATACTTAATATATAAAAAGAGAAGTGAACAAGAAGATATGGATTATGAAGATGAAGTTTATAGTACTAATTCTAATTCTATTGATAAGAAAGACAATCCTCTGTTAGGGGATGACCCAGAATTGACATTAGAAGAAGCTGTTAAAATGTATGCAGAAGAAAAACCAGACCAAGTCACAGAGATAATAAAAACTTGGTTAAATGAGTAAGGGGGATAGAAAGTGTCCGCGGAAATTACAAATGTTAGTGCGTTTGATTTAAGTGATATAAGTGAAAATGATAAGAAAGAAAAGGTAGAAGGTGAAGGTTTAAAAAAAGCTGCTGTATTGTTAATGACATTAGGTCCAACTGTGGCTAGTGATATAATAAAAAGTCTACCAGATAAACAAGTTCAAAAAATAGGTCTGGAAATTGCAAATATTTCTTCAATAGCTTCAAAAGAAAGAAGAGAAATATTAAAAGAGTTTGTAGAAATAAATAAAGCGAAAGATTATGTTATAGAAGGCGGGCTTGAATATGCAAAAGAATTGTTAAGTAATGCCTTGGGAAATGCCAAAGCAAGTAAATTACTTGAGGGTATATCAATAGATACAAGTACAAAACCTTTTAAACATATTATAAAACTAGATGTAAAGAAGATATTAGAAGTACTTAGAAATGAAAGTGCACAGACTATAGCCATTTTACTTGCACATATGGAACCTGAAAATGGTGCAGAAGTTTTAGCTTATTTAGATTTTGATTTACAAAATGAGGTAGCTATGAGAATAAGTTCAATGGGTTCAATATCTCCAGAAGTTATAAGTGTAATTGAAAGCTCATTAGAGGATAAATTGCATTCAATAAGTGGTGAAGAGTTTAAAGATTATGGAGGAATAGCTACTCTAGTTCAAATATTACTTAATTCTGATAGAAAAACAGAAAAGAATATTTTGAATACTATTGAAGAAAAAGACCCAGCTTTAGCAGCTCAAATTAAATCTAATATATTTGTATTTGAAGATATTGTCAAGTTAGATGATATAAGCATACAGAAAGTACTGAAAGAAGTAACTATGAAGGATTTAGTATATGCTTTAAAAGGTGTGGATGATGAAATATCAGATGCTATATATAGAAATCAATCCTCTAGGGCAGCAGAAGCACTTAAAGAAGAGATGGAAATGGTTGGTGTCATAAAGGTTACTCAGGTTGAAGGTGCTCAACAAAAAATAGTAAGTATTGTAAGAAAACTTGAAAGAGAAGGTGCCATAACTATTGTAAGGAATTTTGGTGATGACTTTGTTGAATAATAAAATTATTAAAAGTGAGAAAGCATCATATAAAGGAGTACTGGACTTATCTATAATAGATAAAGCTAGAGTGGGAGAATCAAATATAAACGAAGATAATGATTGTAGATTTAGAGATGAAGTAATAAAAGAAGCTATAGAATCTGCTGAGATAAAAAAGAATGAGATATTGGAAGAAGCAAAAATAAATGCACAAAATATAGAAAAGCAAGCATATGAAAAAGGGTATAGTCAAGGTCAGAAAAATGGATATGAGGATGGATATAAAGAGTCATATAATGAGTATACCCAAAAAGCTAAAGATGAAGCAGATTCTATAAGAAATCAGGCAAATTTAATCTTATTACAAGCTAATGAGAAAATGACTGAGTACATAAAGGAAAAAAATAAAGAGATTATAAGACTTGCTATTAATATGGCTAGTTCTGTTCTAAAAAAGCACTTTGAAGATGAAGAATCTATGAGTGATTTGTTAAAGCAAATTATTCAAGATTATGAAGGAAGTAGTTCATTCATAGTAAGATGTAATTCTTTCTATAAAGATAATATAGAGAAAGAGTTTGAATTATTTAAAGAAGAAACATCATTAAAATCAAGTGTATTTGTTATTGCAGATGATAGCATAGATAAAGGAAATGCTATTATACAAAAGGAAAATGGAAGAATAATAGTTGGTATTGATTGTGCTATGGAAAAACTAAAAGAAGAATTGCTTGGTGAATAAAGTATGTATAAAACTGATATATCTATAGATTTTGACAAAATAAATAAGAAAATAGAAAATTTAGAACTTACTATATCAGAAGGTAGAGTTAAGAAGATAATAGGGCTTACTGTAGAAGTTGAAGGGATAAAAGCTTTTGTTGGAGAGCTATGTGTTATATACAATCAAGTCAACAAAACAGTGAATTGTGAAGTAGTAGGTTTTAAAGATAAAGAAGTAATATTAATGGCATTAGGAGAGTTAACATTAATAGCACCTGGTTGTAAAGTTATTTCTAAGGGGATACCTTTAAGTGTTATGTGTAGCGATAATTTACTAGGTAAAGTACTTGATGGTCTTGGAAATCCTATAGACAACTCAGAAGTTGTTTTAGGGGACAGATACAACTTGAATAATGAACCTCCTGACCCAATGAAGAGAAAAAAGATACGCAATATAATGGAAACAGGTGTAAGAGCAATAGATGCATTTACTACTTGTGGTGAAGGACAGAGAATAGGAATATTTGCAGGAAGTGGAGTAGGTAAGAGTACAACTCTAGGCATGATTGCTAGAAATGCAAAAGCAGATGTAAATGTAATTGCCCTTGTTGGAGAAAGAGGAAGAGAAGTATTAGATTTTATTGATAAAGACTTAGGTGAAGAGGGAATGAAAAAATCTGTTGTTGTATGTGCGACATCAGATAAAGCACCATTAGTTAGACTTAAAGGTGCCCTTACAGCCACTGCAATAGCCGAATACTTTAGAGACCAAGGGAAAAAAGTAATACTTATGATGGATTCTGTGACTAGATTTGCTATGGCACAAAGAGAAGTTGGAATAGCCATAGGAGAGCCACCAGCACAAAAAGGATATACACCATCTGTATTTGCCATTTTACCAAAACTCATGGAGAGAACAGGGACATCAGATAAAGGCTCTATCACTGCATTTTATACAGTATTAGTTGATGGAGATGACTTTAATGAGCCAATAGCAGATACTACAAGAGGGATACTGGATGGTCATATAGTTCTATCTAGAGATTTGGCAAATAAGAACCATTATCCTTCCATAGATGTCTTGAATAGTTTAAGTAGACTTATGAATGAGATTGCTTCAAAAGAAGATATAAAAATAGCATCATTTGCAAGAGATATGCTCTCTGAATATAGAGAAGCAGAAGATTTGATAAATATAGGTGCATATGCTTCAGGTACCAATAAAAAAATAGATGAAGCAATCTATTATCATGAGCATATTATCAATTTTTTAAAACAAGGGATAAATGAAAAGAGCTCTTTTAACGAAACTATAAGTAGCTTGAAAAGAATATTTGAATAAATAACTTAAAAAAATATTTGAAGAGGTTGTGATGGAATTGGATAAAAACTTTAAGTTTAGATTACAGAAAGTCTTAGACTTAAAAATGAAAGATGAAGAAAAAATAAAAATGGAGTTTGCTAAAATTCAACAAAAAAAAATAGATATAGAGAATAATTTAGAAAACTTAGAAAGTAATTATAATAAATATTCTATAAGTAAAGATAACGATAGTATTCAAAATCAAAAAATAACTATTAACTATTTGTTGGCTCTAAATAACTCTATAATGGATTTATCAGAGGAACTGGATAAGTCGACAAATGAACTTGAAAAAGCTAGAAAACAGCTTATAGACAAACAGATAGAAAGAAAATCATTAGAAAAACTAAAAGAGAAAAAGTATGGACAGTATTATAGAGAAGAAAATTTAAAGGAACAAAAAACTAATGATGAGTTTGCAAGTATGAGTTATTTGAGAAATAGACAAGTTCTATAAGAATAGTAGGAAGTGAGGATATTATTGTATGAAGATACAAGCAGATTCTTATAATGTTATTAAAGATATTGTGGATAAAAAAAGTTCATCTAAGAATAAAGATGTAAAAAAGAATAAATTTGAAGATAATTTGTATAAGGCAACAGACAATAAACCAGTTAAAGATAGAAAAGAAACAAGCAATCAAAATGTTAGCTCAGATAAACCAGAAGATAGTGATAATGAGTGTCATTTAGATGAAGATAAAAGTAATCACTTAGAAGATAAAAGTACATATGAAAAAGATTGCAGTAAGATTAATGAGATTTTACAACAATTACTAAATATTTTAAAAAATAATGATAAAAAAGATAAAGATATAAATTCTATATTAAATGATATAGAAAAGCTAAATGTATCAGATGAATTGAAACAAGAAATTAAACTTAATAAAAATATGTTGAATAAGATTGCAAACCAAAATGCAGAATTAAATAAAGCTAATGCGAATAAATCTGATGAAGCGCAAAATTTAGACATGATGAAGTTAAGAGAACTTTTAGAAAATAATGCTAAAGGAAACTTTGAAGTAATTAGTAAAACTACAGAGGATGATAATAAAAGCATAGATTTATACAACTTTGATAGTAATAGAATGGACAATCTTAACTCAAATAAGCAAAGAGATGATAGTTCTGATATTTTGGAAAAACTAGCAGGGGTTAATGGAAATAAAAACGGAAATTTGGGTCAGGTAATAAATAAAAGCATGGATATAAACAAAACTAAAAGCGATAATGTTAATTTAAAACATATAGAATCAAACGTCATGGATGATTCGATTAAGGCTATTAAACATATGAAAACAAATGATATACAAGAGTTAACAATTAAATTAAGACCAAAAGAATTGGGAGATATGAACATACAATTATTGAAAGATAATGAGAGTATGAAAGCTGTTGTAACTGTTTTTAATAAAGACGTATTTGATTCTATAAATAAAAATATAACAGATTTAAAGCAACATCTTGAACTTACGAATGTAAATATAAAAGATGTATCAGTGCAAATGCATAGTGATAATAGAAGTACATCAGATACTTTTGATAAAGCATTTGAACAACAGAACAGACAAAATAACCAAGAAAATATGAATAAGCAGGATACAAATAATAAGCGTAACAATATAGTCATAGAAGATGATATTAAAGAAAATCTTATTGATGATGAAAGAGTAGATTTATTAGCGTAATAAGGGGGTAATACTGTATGTATGGAGTGGCAACAGCTTTAGCAGGGGCTCAAGGAAACTATAGGTCAAATAACTTAAGCCAACTTGAAAGAAATATTAATGATATTGCGAATAAACAAGTTAGAAGTAAAGGAAATCAGACAGTAACAGACAACGGAACTCCAATTATAGGGCAGGGTGACGATGCTGATAAAGACTTGTTTATGAAAATACTTGTAGCACAAATGGGTAATCAAGACCCAATGAATCCACAAGACCCAACAGAGTATGTATCACAATTAGCTCAGTTTGCAACTTTAGAAAAGATGTCAGCTATGAACGACAAGCTAGATATACTCTTAGCTTTAAGTAACTCTACTCTAATAAACTCTGCTTTGAGTATGGCAACGTCATTAATTGGTAAAGAAGTAGAAGTATCTGGAGAAGAGAAGGAAGATGAAAACATTGTAGGTGTAGTAAAGTCCACATATATAAAAGATGGAGAGGTACACTTAGAACTGAAAGTAGATGGTAGTGATAAAACTGTAGATGTTAAATATGAAAAATTACTTAAAATAGGAGAAGTAGATACAACTTCAGGAGAAGAAAATAACCCTCCAGAGCAAGAATCTCCAGAACAAGAATAATATTAAATTAGAAAAGAGGTAAATTCATGATAAAAGCAATGTATTCAGGTGTAAGTGGAATGAAAGCAAATCAAACAAAACTAGATGTAATAGGTAACAATGTAGCAAATGCTGGGACTACTGCTTTTAAGAAAAGTTCAGCTAGAATAACAGATTCATTTTATCAAACTGTACTATATGCAAGTGCTCCAACAGCTGCGTTAGGGGGAACAAACTTAGGACAAGTAGGTGTAGGTAGTAAGATATCAAGTATAAATAAAGATATGACACAAGGAAATGTACAGCCAACTAATAGACCATCAGATTTGATGATAGATGGCGATGGGTATCTTCCAGTAGTGAGACAAGGTACAGTTATGTATACAAGAGATGGTTCTTTTAACTTAGATACAGGATTTAAAGCAGCAGCTGGACCTTTGCAAAATATCAAAGGTGGAAGACTTGTAAATGGTGATGGGTATATGTTACAAGGCGAGGTTTATAAGGGTACGTATGATGCTACTACTGGTGAATTTACTAAAAATGCTACTGCAGAAGGAAAAGAACCTATTGTAATACCACTTCAAAGCGTAAGTCCTAAAGATGGAACAGTCCAAAATGTACTAGAGTACAATATATCAAAGGATGGTACTGTAGAATTTTTATTAAGTGATGGTCAAAGAACACAGTTTGTATATCCTATACCTGATGGTAAAAAAGTAGGAGATGCATCTGGTTTAAATATTAATGATGGTAAGATTCAAAAAGTACAAACATATGCATTCCAAAATCCAGCAGGACTAGACGCAGAAGGAGGAAACCTATACAAGCCATCAGCAAACTCAGGAGACCCACAAGTAGCAGGAGCTACAGGAACAATAATACAAGGAGCAATAGAAGCTTCCAATGTAGATATAGCAGAAGAATTTACAGAAATGATAATAGCAAGTAGGTCTTTCCAAGCAAACAGTAAAATAATATCTACATCAGATGAGATACTTCAAGAAATAATAAGTCTTAAGAGATAGTAGGTACATAGTATGATAAGAGTAACGGATTTAAACGGAAGAAGCTACATATTAAACTCAGACCTTATAGTAAGAATTGACTCAGTGCCAGAAAGTAGAATATTACTCACAACAGGAGAAAAAAATCTTGTAAAAGAGTCTGTAGACGAGATAGTAGATAAAGTAATAAAATATAAAAGGAAAATAAATGTAGGTTATATTAGGAGCGAAAAGTAATGAAAAAAACAGATTCACTGACATTCATTGGACTAATATTATCTACAGTATTAGTTTTATTTGGAGCAGTAAAAGGAAGTAGTTCAGGATTAAAAAGTTTTTTTGATTTTGCATCTATATTAATAACAGTATTTGGGTCATTTGGAGCATTGATGATTACATTTACTATTGATGACATGAAACTTATAAAAAATGCACTACAATACTCATTTAAAACAACGAGTATATCAAGATTAGACTTATTAAATCAATTTAAAACACTTTCAAAAAAAGCGAGAAGAGAAGGTCTTTTATCAATAGAAAGTGATGTAATGAAAATACAAGACCCATTTATGAAAAAAGGATTAGAGCTATGTATTGATGGTCTGGAAGTCAATGAAATAAGGTCTATATTAGAATTAGAGATAGATTCTGTTGAAGATACAAATAACAGATACTCAAAGATATTTAAAACTTGGGGAACATTTGCACCTGCATTTGGAATGTTGGGGACTCTAATAGGTCTTATACAAATGTTATCTGACCTTACATCACCAGATTTGATTGCTTCTGGTATGGGAAAAGCATTAATCACAACATTTTATGGTTCTCTACTTGCAAATATTGCTTTAAATCCAATTGCATATAACATAGATGAAAAAACGGAAAAAGAAGTTTACATAAAAGAAATGATGCTGGAAGGTATAATAAGTATACAATCTGGCGAAAGCAGTATAGTAGTTGAAGAACGATTAGCAACATATCTTTCAAGAAGTGAAAGACTAGAGTTCTTGAAATCTAATAAAAATACAGAAAGAGTAATTAGTAATGGCGCGTAAAAAAAATAAAAAAAAAGATGAGATAAATCCAGATGCATGGTTGGCCACTTATGCAGACACAATAACTCTAATTCTTACTTTTTTCGTATTGCTATATGCAACATCAGTTGTAGACATGGAAAAATTTAAAAATATATCGAATGCATTAAAAGGTCAGTTTTCTGGAGTAAGTATGTTTAACACAGGTTCAAGTACAAGTGCGAAGTCTCCAATAGATAGTGTTTTAGTGGATAAAAATGATAAGTCAGATTTAGAACAAGATTTAAAAGATAAGGTTAATAATTCTAACTTACAAAATAGTGTAACAGTTAAGGATGATAGTAGAGGGATTTTATTAGAGTTAGATGACTCAATCTTATTTGACTCTGGGATTTCGGAGTTAAAAGTTGATAGTAAAGCTACTCTAAATAAAGTATATGACATGATAAAAATGATGAAAAATAAGATAGTTATAGAAGGTCATACTGATAATGTACCTGTAAAATCAAGTACACATGAGTCCAATTGGGATTTATCTTCTAGTAGAGCAGTAAGTGTTGTAAGATACTTTGTAGAAGAAAAGGGCATGGACCCTAAACTATTTTCAGCAACAGGATGTGGAGAGTATCAACCTTTGGTTTCAAATGATACAGCAAAGGGAAGAGCTGAAAATAGAAGAGTTAATATACTTATAACTATCGACTAGGAGGAAGAGTTTTGTTCAAAAATAAAAAAATTATTCTAATTATTTTGATACTGATTGTTTTCTCAGCAGGAGCAGGGTTTTTTATATTAGGTAAAGGTGGAAGTGGACAAATTGATAAGATTATAGGTTTGTTTATTCCAACAGGAAAAGGTAAAGATGAAATAAAAACAGAAAATCTTGATTTAGAAGAAATGGTATTGAAGCTAGCTGATGAAGGTGTAAGATATTTAAAGGTATCAATAACTGTTTCTTATGATGCTTCATATAAAGATATAGAAAAGAATACACCTCTAATTAGAGATAATATCATAAATTGCCTAATGGCAAAAAGAGCAGATGATTTTGTTGCTGAGAATTTAGATAATATAAAAGATGAAATAAAAAATACTTTAAATACAAATTTAGGTGGAAATGTAATACAAAACATATATTTCACAAATATAGTAGTACAATAAAAGGATGGTAAGACATGATACTTTATTTATTAAAGATATTAATATGTATTCCAATAATTTTAATATTGATAGTCTTATCTTTAAAAATTAGCCAGGGAACTTTATTAAAAAAATACAATGATAAATATGTAAAAATACTAGACATTGTAAGTATAAATAAAAACAATAGCATAATAATTTTAAAAATAGGTGAAGAAGGATGTATTATTGCATCTTCTTCAGCTAGTATGAATAAGATAAAAGATTTGACCAAAGAAGAAATATCAAAAATAGAAGAGGACATTAAAGAAAGAAATTTTAAAATCCAAGACTTTAAAATGGAAAAAATCAAAGCAAAATATGATTTCAGTAGATATATTGGAAAATTTACAAAAAAGGAAGATAAGTAAATGGAACTATTATCAAAATTACCTTTGGCTGACGTACCATATACAAGTTCAATGCAATTGTTTTTATTTCTAACTGCATTAATGTTTTTACCATTTGTAATGTTCATGATGACAAGCTTTGTTAGAATAGTCATAAGTTTATCATTTTTGAAATCAGCATTAGGAGCACAACAAGCAATTCCAAGTCAAGTTTTGGTAGGGCTTGCAATAGTATTGACAATATTTATAATGAGACCAGTATTAAATGAAATAAACGAAAAGGCATTACAACCATATATTAAAGAAGAAATCACTATGGAAAAAGCTATGAAGGAAGCAGAAGTACCTATTAAAGAGTTTTTATTAAAGCAAACTAGACAAACTGACTTAGATTTATTTGTAGAACAGGCAGGGTTAAAAGAAAAAAAATTAACTCGTGAAAATATACCCTTATCTGTTGTAGTTCCAGCTTTTGCGATAAGTGAGTTAAAAACTGCTTTTCAAATAGGTTTTTTAATATACATACCATTTTTGATAATAGACCTTGTTGTGGCAAGTGTTTTGATGTCTATGGGAATGTTTATGTTGCCTCCAGTCATGATATCATTACCATTTAAGTTGTTATTATTTGTAATGGTAGATGGATGGAACTTGATAGTAAAAACATTGATATTGGGATTTGGATAGGAGAAAAATAGTATGAGTGAATTTATGATAATGAGTGTTCTTAAAAATGGCATGTTTACAGGAGCTATGATTGCAGCTCCAGTACTAATTGTTTCTCTTGTAGTTGGACTTTTAATAAGTGTGTTTCAAGCTACAACTCAAATCCAGGAGCAAACATTGACTTTTGTACCAAAACTAATAGCAATTCTTTTAGTAGTAGCTATTGGTGGAAGCTGGATGTTACATACTCTTATTAATTTTACTTCTGAGATATTCAATATGATATCTCTTATAACTAAGTAGGTAGGGTGCATATGATTTTTGTATTTATTAGAATAGTAGCCTTCTTCGGAACATTGAGAATACTATTTCCAGCTGGTACACCTGCTTTATTTAAGTCACTTTTTGCAATCATTATATCAATATTGATTTCAAGTACTATGCAAATTGAATATGCAACAAATGTAGATAATATTGTAATGTTTACGTTATATGGTATAAATGAGACGATAACAGGGATTATTCTCGGATATATAACTAATCTATGTTTTTATAGTATCAGAATGGCAGGTTCTATGATGGACCAACAGATGGGATTATCAATGATTAATATGTTTGACCCAAATTCAATGGCTCAAACAACTTTAATTGATAATCTTATGAACTGGACAGCAATAATGATATTTTTTAGCATGGATGGGCATCATGTTTTAATTCGAGGTATAAGGTATAGTTTTGAGTTAATTCCAATAGGAAAATCATTTGTAGATAATAATATAGATTATATAATAAACATATTTGTGCAGTGCTTTATAACTGGATTCAAAATAGCAATACCTATTGTACTTTGTCTGCTTATGGCAGATTTTATATTAGGTCTTATATCAAGAAGTGTACCTCAACTAAACGTAATGATAGTTGGTATGCCATTAAAAATATTGGTTGGTATAGCACTATTTATCATATCAATACCTTTAATTGTCAACCAAATAAGTCACTTATTGAGTCAGATACCAAAGATGTATGAGGGAACTTTTGCACTAGCCCCCATGTTTTTTATGGGTTCAGCAGATAAAACAGAAGAAGCCACTCCAAAGAAAAAGGGAGAACAAAGAAAAAAAGGTAATATAGCAAAAAGTAGAGAATTACCCGTTGCAATGACTCTATTTGCATTCACTTTATTAGTCCCTACATTATTTTCATATGTAGTGGATACACTTAAATCTTCACTTAATCATTTTTTAAGTGTGAATTTTTATATGGACATAAATTATTCAAATCTAGAAAACTTAGTTATAGTGGGATTAATGGATTTTTTTAAGATATTTTTGCCAATAGCTATTCCATTCTTGGTTTTAGGTATAGTAGCTAACCTGTTTCAAGTGGGAATATTGTTTACTGGGGAAACTTTGAAACCAAATCTATCAAAATTAAATCCAGTTAGTGGATTCAAAAATATGTTTTCCATGAGAAGTTTATCAACTTTAATAAAGGATGTAGCGATTATATCTGTCTTAGCATACATAGGATATAAATTCTTTCAAGATAATTATTTAGATATCTTAAAGCTAGGTAATATATATCTTCCAACTTTAATGTATACAATTAAAGACTTAGTATATTCTATATTAAGTAAAATTTGCATAGCTATGATAGTTATAGCAGCTGCAGACTATTTTTATCAAAGATATAGTCATAAAAAGCAACTTAGAATGACAAAACAAGAAATTAAAGATGAATATAAAAACTCAGAAGGGGACCCAGAAATAAAAGCTAAAATAAAACAAAAACAAAGACAAATCTCATCTCAAAGGACTATGCAAGCAGTACCAAGCGCTACTGTAATAGTAACCAATCCAACTCACTTATCTATAGCAGTGAGATATGAAAAAGGAAAGGACCAAGCTCCAGTAGTAGTGGCAAAAGGTGCAGACTATTTAGCTTTTAAAATAAGGGAAATCGCAAAGGGAAATGATATCCCAATAATAGAAAATAAACCTATCGCTAGGTTGTTATATAAGCAAGTAGAAATAGACCAAGAAATTCCAGAGGACATGTATCAAGCTTTTGCAGAGATATTAGTAGCAGTATATAAAATCAAAAATAGATACAAAGTCCCAAAAAGGTAGGATAAGTAATGAATAAGTTTAATCTAAAGGAACATATGGACGTAATAGTGGCTTTTGGTGTCGTAGGAATTGTTCTTATGATGATAGTGCCATTACCTACATTTATATTAGATATTTTACTGGCAATTAACATAAGTTTATCTGTGCTAATTTTATTAATGACATTATTTACAACAAATGTACTTGATTTATCTATATTTCCAACAGTGTTACTTGTTACAACACTATTTAGATTGGGATTAAATCTTTCATCAACTAGATTGATTTTAACTCAAGGATATGCAGGTGAAGTTATAGAGGCATTTGGAAGTTTTGTTGTAGGTGGAAATTACGTAGTAGGTATAATTATATTCCTAATTATATTAATTGTTCAATTTGTCGTTATAACTAATGGTTCTGGAAGAGTATCTGAAGTAACAGCTAGATTTACGTTAGATGCCATGCCAGGGAAGCAGATGAGTATAGATGCAGATTTAAATGCAGGAGTTATAGATGACAAAACCGCTAGAAAAAGAAGAAAAGAACTCCAACAAGAAGCTGATTTTTATGGATCTATGGATGGTGCAAATAAGTTTGTAAAAGGAGATGCTATAGCAGGTCTTATAGTAACAGCAATAAACATAATAGGAGGAATTGTAATAGGAGCTGTAATGCTAAACATGACTCTTATGGGTGCAGCTCAGACTTATGTAAGACTTACTATAGGTGATGGACTTGTAAGCCAGATACCAGCTCTACTAATATCTACATCAGCTGGTATAATCGTAACAAGAGCTTCGACTGATGAAAACTTTGGTGACTTAGTAGGTAAGCAATTAACAGCAATACCAAAAGCAATAATGATGACTGGATGTGTTTTAATTGTACTTGGTATGATGCCTGGATTACCTAAACCAGCGTTTTTTTCACTGGGAATAGGTGCAATAGCAGCAGGTTACTTCTTAGGAAGAGAAAAGAAGGATACCTTAGAAGATTTAGATTTTGAAAAACCTGATATGGTAAATCCAGACAAAAACGAAGTAGAAGATGTAACAAACTTAATAAATGTAGAAGCTATAGAAGTAGAAATTGGATATGGCTTAATATCTCTAGCTGATGAATCAGCAGGAGGAGATTTACTTCAGAGAATAGCATCAATAAGAAGACAATGTGCCATAGACATGGGTATCGTTGTACAACCTATAAGAATAAGAGATAATTTACAATTAAATCCGAACCAATACAATATAAAGATAAAAGGTAATGTAGTTGGTGGATATGAGATAATGCCTAATATGGTTTTATGTATGGACCCTATGAATCAAGGTTTTAATATATTTGGAATAAAGACAATTGAGCCTACTTTTGGAATAGAGGCACTTTGGATAGAAAGTGATAAGGTAGAAGATGCAGAGTTAAAAGGTTATACAGTTGTAGATTCATCCACAATACTTATAACCCATTTACTAGATATAATAAAATCCAATGCACATGAATTGCTGGGAAGACAAGAAGTTAAGACTATTATAGATGCAGCAAGAGAAAATTATAGTGCTGTAGTTGATGAATTGATACCAGATTTAATGACACTTGGTGAGGTTCAAAAAGTACTTAAAAATCTGTTGAGAGAAAAAGTAAATATAAAGGATAGGGTTACAATACTTGAAACACTTGCAGACCAGTCTCGAAATACAAAAGACATAGAGCTTCTTACTGAATATGTGAGAATAGCTTTAGCTAGAAGTATTTGTACGAATTTGGTGGATGAAGATAAGTCAATTGTAGTGGCTACATTATCTCCAGAAACTGAGGAATTAGTATCCAATAATTTACAAAGGTCTGTAAATGGAACTTATCCAGCCGTTGACCCAGAAAATACAAACAAAATATTTGAGAGTATACAAGATGTAATAGGTAATGTATATTTCAATCATAATATACCAGTAATAGTAGTATCACCAAAGATAAGAGCACCATTTAGAAAACTAGTTGAGATTGTATATCCTAATTTGACGGTACTATCATTAAATGAAATACCTAATGATGTTAAAATCAAAGCAGAAGGTGTGGTGAGCATATATGATGACGAAAAAGTATACAGCTGATACAATTCAGGATGCTATGAATCTAGCCAAAATGGAATTGGGTGACAATATTACATTAATAGATAAAAAAGAGGTAAGAAAATCTGGAATACGAGGTATTTTTTCTAAGAGAGATATCGAATTAACTGTCGGATGGGAAAAGAGAGATAATGTAGAACAAAATGACTTGAAACGAGAGGTAGAACAATTAAAGTCAATTATAAGTAATATGGGGTTTGATAATAAGAATGACAATGATATAGATAAAATATGTAAGAACCTACTAAATCTAGAGTTAAATGAAGAAATTGTAGAGTCCATAAGAACTGACTTACAAGAAATGAAGTTCAATGGAATTGATACAAGTAAAAATTTAGTGGAAAGTCTAAAGAAAAAGATTAAAATAGAAAATCCAACGATAAATGGGAAAATCGCTCTAGTTGGACCACCAGGAGTAGGTAAGACAACTACAATAGCAAAGTTAGCTGCAAAATTAGTATTTGAGGAAAATAAAAAAGTAGGTGTAATAACTATAGATACCTATAGAATTGGCGCTGTAGAGCAGTTAAAGATATATACTGACATAATGAATATTCCTTTTAAAGGAGTAATAAGCCCTGATGAGATGGAGTTGGCACTTGATGAGATGAAAGATTGTGATGTTGTATTAATAGATACCACAGGTAGAGGATATAAAAATTCTATGCAAATACTAGAAATCAAAAATCTCATAGATAAAGCTGAAACTGATAATATACACTTAGTTTTGAATTGCACAACAAGAGAAAATGATACAAAAGCAATTATAGATTCATATAAAAATGTGAACTTTAAAAGTTTAATAATTACAAAGCTAGATGAAACAATCACATATGGTTCCATCTTTAACATAGTGAATTATGCACAAAAACCAATATCATATATTACAATAGGGCAAAATGTTCCTGATGATATTATAAAACCTAATGAAGATAAGATTATAAGATTACTATTAGGAGTTGAAAGTATATGATTGACCAAGCTCAAATCTTGAGAAAAATGGCAATAGAAAAAAAAGGACTTGATGAATTTATAGTAGATAATGGGAATGCACCTAAGATAATTACAATAGCTTCTGGGAAAGGTGGTGTTGGAAAGAGTAATCTTGCTACAAATTTGTCTATCTGCTTGACTAGGCTTAATAAAAAAGTTCTTATATTAGATGCAGATATAGGAATGTCAAATATAGATATAATAATGGGTGTAAATGTAAAAGGTACGATAATTGATGTAATTAATGGAGAAAAAAATATAGAAGATATAATTTCACAAACTAAATATGGTGTGAATATAATTTCTGGAGGTTCTGCACTTAATCATATAGAAGATTTTACAGAAGCTCAAAGAAATAAGTTTATACATAGCATAGAACAGATTCATGATGTCGATTTTATAATAATTGATACAGGAGCTGGTATGAGTAAAAGTCTATTGTCATTTATATATTGTAGTACTGAATTTTTCTTAATAACAACTCCAGAGCCAACATCATTGACTGATGCATATAGCTTACTAAAGGCTATAAGTAATTTCGGTATAAAGAGAAGTGCAAACATAATAATCAACAGAGTAATAAATTTAGAAGAGGCAAAATCTACATACAACAGAATAAAGATGGTTGTAGACAAATTTTTAAATCTTAATTTAGAGCTATATGGATATATAATAGATGATAAAAAAGTAGGAATATGTGTAAAAAAGCAGATACCATTTATTCTGGAATATCCTACAAGTAGCGCTTCAAAGTGTATTATATCTATAGCAAAGAGAATGGTAAGTCAGTCAAGAGAAGATATTGATGAGAATAAGGGTCTACTAAGAAAAATGTTTAGTATATTTAAAAGCTAAGGAGGCGTAGTTAATGAATAGAGACGAATTAATAAAAGAGAATATGCCTCTTGTAAAGAGTATAGCAAGAAAATTTTTTATACCTGGGAAAGGCTTTGAATATCAAGATTTAGTAAATAGTGGAGTTATTGGATTGATTGATGCAATAAATAAATTTGATGTTGAAAAAGGAGCAAAATTTTCTAGTTACTCTTATATAAAAATAAAATCAGCTATATTAGATGAAATTAGAAATCAAAGTCCAATCTCTAAGCACAATTTAACTAAAGTAAATAAATATAATAGAGTAGTAGAAAAATTACAGGCTGAGTTATTAAGAGAGCCAACTTCATATGAAATTGCAAATGAATTAAATATTTCAGAAAAGGAACTTTATGATATTGAAAATAATATAGATATGCTAAATATTGTGTCATTAAACCATGTAATCTTTGAAGATACAAATGAAACTGTACAAGATACAATAAGTGACAGAGAGGAAGATATTCCAGCAAATGTAATAGAGGAAGAAGAAAAACTAGAAATTTTATCTCAAGCAATTTGTAATTTAAGGGAAAAGGAAAAATTGATACTTTCACTGTACTATTATGAAGATTTAAATCTAAAGGAAATAGGGAAAGTGCTGGGTGTTTCAGAATCAAGAGTTTCACAACTCCACAGAAAATCAATAAGAAACCTAAGAAACAAAATAAAAGAACTTAAATATTCTATATAGATGGTGATTGATGTGATGATACAAATTATATTAATAGTAGTGTCTATTTTGATAATAGTAACTATAAT
The DNA here is from genome assembly GCF_020657755.1 of Clostridioides sp. ZZV15-6388. Taxonomy (NCBI): domain Bacteria; kingdom Bacillati; phylum Bacillota; class Clostridia; order Peptostreptococcales; family Peptostreptococcaceae; genus Clostridioides; species Clostridioides sp. ZZV15-6388. Next base: position 19,532 of record NZ_JAGWCU010000016.1, read on the forward strand.
TGCAAATTTACATAATGAATCAAAAAATAAAGATAACAGGTACTTTGATAAAATATTTGAACAGGAATATGAGGCAAATGATAGATTGATAGTTGCAGAAAAAAGAAGATTTTTTTTAGATAAAGTACTTGCTGAAATAAGAAGTAATAATCATATAAAAATTTATGAAAATTATAGCTTAATGAAAACCAATGAAGAAAAAAAAGAAGATATATTTATAGAATCAAAACAGGAAATAAAACAAGAAAATGAGCTATCTCTTAAAGTGAAACATCTTATAAATTCTGGTTATGATGATGTGGAAATATGCAAGATGCTAGATATTGGAAAGGGTGAACTGTCATTAATAAGGAGTTGTTACAAAATATAAGAATGTTATTATTTGATAAAAAAGTATTTTTAGGAATAGGGATTGGTATATTAATATCAACTTTATGTATAATGCTTTTTAGTAATAATGATATGAGTAAAGCAGAGATAGAAAAAAAGGCCAGAGCACTAGGTATGAAATATGCAAGTGAGATGAAAGTTTTAGAATAAATAGTCTTGTTGAACAATTTACAAAAAAGGAGGTCATAATGTGATAAGAGGATTATATACAGCAGTTTCTGCTATGATAACAAATCAACAAAAGCAAAATGTTGTTGTCAATAACCTAGCCAACATGGATACTAATGGCTATAAAAGTAAACAGCTTTTAACCAAAAGTTTTGATGAATTGAAATTAGAAGGTTACAATAATTATGCAAATGGAACTAAACAAAAGCAAGAGATAGGAAAAATAAGTCCAGGTGTTTCTATGGATGAAACTATTACAGATTTTAACCAAGGTCCTATAAAACAGACTGATAATAAAATGGATGTAGCTATTCAAGGTAAGGGGTTCTTTTTGGTTAGTGATGCAGCTGGGAATCAGTTTTATACTAGAAATGGGAATTTTAGGACAGATAATCAAGGAGACCTTATAACTAGTGAAGGATACTATGTTCTTGGAACAAATACTGTAACTGGTGCTGTGGGTCATATAAATGTAGGAAATAAAAAGTTTGAAGTAGCAAAGGATAATACAATATCACTGGACGGAAATGCTATGTACAAATTTAATATGGTAGATTTTAATGACTATAATAAGCTAAAAAAAGAAGGCGATAACCTGTATTCTGGAGAAGGAGCTATAAAAGCAAATAATGCATATACAATACAAAATGCTATAGAGTCATCTAATGTGGATATGGTATCTGAAATCAACAATATGATGACAATTTCAAGAGAATATGAAGCAAATCAAAAGATAATTCAAGCTATGGATTCTAAATTAGCAAAAATAGCAAGCGAGATTGGTTCAGTAAGATAAATAATAGGAGGTGAATTTTTATGTACACAATGTTTTATACTAGTAAAACAGCTTTATCAGCAAATCAAAGTAAACTAGATATAATATCTAATAACATAGCAAATAATGATTCCACAGGATATAAAAAGCTAAATATAGAATATTCTGATTTAGTAGATGAAGTATTAAATAGACCATCATATCCCACAAATGGTAAAGATATATCAACTGGAACTGGTTCTAAAGTCTCAGCTCCTATGAGAAATTATGAACAAGGAGCATTAGCTCCAACAAATAGTAAAAGCGACTTGGCAATAGATGGAGAAGGATTTTTTAGAGTAATAAGAAATGATGGTACATATGCATATACAAGAAATGGTGGATTTAATGTAGATGCTTTAGGTAAGATTGTAGATGATAATGGAAATATATTAGATGTTCAATTTGATGCAGGTTATAACTATAATAATACAAATATAAATAATACAAACTTAACAGTTTCAAGAAATGGAGATTTATCTGTAGATAATAAGAAAATAGGAAAGATAAACTTATATGAACCTATAGGAACTCAAAATTTTATATCTGAAGGAGATAGCCTATTTGTTGCAACTGATGCAGGACAAGTCAAACAAGTTGGAAAGGTGGATATAGTTCAGGGCTACAGAGAAAGGTCAAATGTTTCTTTACAAGACGAATTTGTTGACTTGATAGCTACTCAAAGAGCATTTCAAATGAATTCAAAAGGCATAAAGACAGCAGATGAAATGTGGCAAATAGCTAATAATTTAAGAGCTAAATAATTATGTAAGGTGAGGAATATTCATGTATGATATGAAAGATTATGATTTCGGCAAACCTCAGAGTTATTCAAGAGAAAATTTAACTTGTTTAAATTTTTTATTAGCTGAATTCTGTAAAAAATATAAAAACTATATAGTTTATGAACTTAAGTGTAATTCTAGTATGGTGGTTGAGAATATAGACCAAGTAAATTATCAAACTTTTTTAGATAGGGTAACATCTTCATGTTTAGTAGTACAAAATTCGATGGAACCTATTATGAAAAACTTTTCTTTTAGAATAGATAGAAGTGTAGCTGATATGTGGATTGATATAACATCTGGAGGAAATGGAGTTATAATAGATACTAAAAGAGAACTTACAGAACTTGATAAGAAAGTGCTTTTACATCTTATGGAGGATTTAGTAAGAAATATGCATTTATTTGAAGGCTTTGAAAACATACAAGTATTAGATACACACACACATATTAATTTACCACAATTGTGTTCACCAACTGCACCTGTATGTGTTGTAGATTTAAAAGTGCTAAATGATAATGAGTATATTGGTACGGTTTCACTTTGTTTCCCATACAATGGTTTAGAGGCCATGTTGGAAAATATTTCTGTAGTAGAATTTTTAGATATGGATGCAGGAGATAATTCAGAAGAATTCACTAAGAAAATCTATGATAGTGTATCTAATATAGAATTATCAGTTATTGCAGAGATAGGTAAAGTATCAATTAATGTTGAGGATTTACTTAAACTAGAAGTTGGAGATGTAATAGTAACAAATAAAAAGATAAATGATTATATAGATGTATATGTAGAAAATTCAAAATCATACACAGCAACACCAGGATTTATATCAAGTAAAAAGGGTGTTAAAATAAATGATGCTGTCAAAAAAGAGGTGTAGTCATGGATAATAGTAATCTTATTTCAGATGAAGAAGCAAAAATGTTATTGAATGATAAAAGTGAAAAAGAAATTGGTGGAGATGATGAATTAGCTTTAGAAATTTCTGAAACTAATAGAAATAATATAGAGAGAATACTTGACCTTAAGTTAGAGTTATCTGTAGTTATAGGAAGAACTAAGATGAGTTTGAGAGATATTTTAAATTTAAATAAAGGTTCTCTTATTGAACTTGATACTTTAGCAGACCAAGATGTAGAAATACTAATAGACAATAAAGTACTGGCTTATGGAAAAGTGGTAGTGGTAGACTTAAACTTTGGTGTAAAAGTAACAAGTATAGTAAGTGAAGAGGACATGGTAAAATCTCTTGTTTAGAAACAAAATCAATTAATACTTATGGCATGAGGTGGTATTTATTTTAAACTTAAATGATGTAAAGAAAGATATATTAAAACTCAATAAAAAAGACTCATGTGCTCTATATAATGAATCTATTGATAATATAAATAATAATTGTATATCAAGTGGATTAAAATTTTTAAAAGAAGCAAGAGATTTAAGCCCAAATGATGTAGATATTTTAAATCTTATAGGTCTTATAAACCTACTAAAATGTAATTTTGATGAGGCTGTAGAAAGTTTCTATAAGAGTTCCATTTGTGAAAAAACTGCTCTGTGTGAAAAGTATATAAATATGCTTACATCTGAGGAGTTTTTAATTTTCTTTGAAAAATATAATCAGCTTATAAGATTCATAAACAAAGGAATGTACAAAGAAGCTATACAAGGTTTTAAATTTATAACTGAACAATACAGCGATTTAATAGAGCCTTATGAGTTGCTTGCTTTGATTTATGATAAAGAAGAAGAGTACATAAAATTTGATGAATGTTTAGAAGTGTTAAAAAGGATTGATAAAGAAAATCATTTATTAAACCAAGAGAATAATATATTAGATACATATAATAAACAAATCAAAAGTAATGCAGATGTAGATATTGATGAGAGTGAATTTTTACATAGAAATATTAAACACTCTAAATTTGATGAAACTAAAGATGTAGTTAAGAAAGATAATAGAACTGAAAAACAGAAAAATTTAACTTCTAATAAGAAAAAAAGTATTAAAAAAAATAAATATCTACATTTAGCAATAATATTAGGTATATTATTAATAGGACAAAATATATATAGTTCTTATAAGATGAATAATTTAAAAAAGCAGATGTCTGAAAATACTAGTGTTAAAAATGAAGAAAAACTAAATTCTAGCTTAAATGATAAAGAAAATAAGGAAAAGACTTCTAATTCAAATAATAATGATAGAAGTGATGATAAAGAAGATATAAACTCTGAAAAAAATACTGTAGATAATGAAAATGATAAAAATACTGATTTATTTACAGAAGATGAATTGATGTCTAAAGCGAATAATTTAAAGAAGGAAAAGAAAACAAAGTCTTCTATACAGTTATATAAAAAGGTAGTAGATACTGGTGGAAATAAAGGGAATACATCAGAAGCAACTTATCAAGTAGCTACTCTTAGTGAAAAATTAAAAGACTATAGTACTGCTGAAGAATATTATAAAATGTATGTAGAAAATTACTCAGAAGAAGATGCCTATTTTGATGAATCATATTATAATTTAGGTATGATGTATTATAATAAAGGTGATTTAAAAAATTCTAAATTGACATTAAAAAAACTAGTTAATAAAGTTCCTAATAGTATGTATAATAACTCAAAGGTAAAGGAAATTTTAAAAGAAGAATAAAAAATAAATAAGAAAAATAAACTATTTCATTTTAAAATAATTTATTTATAATATATTGACATACTATTTTAAAAAATTTAAAATAATAATTATAAAATGAGGAGGGATAAAAATGGAGTTTGAAAAAGGAAGTATTTCAATTCATACAGAAAATATTTTTCCTATAATTAAAAAATGGTTATATTCTGATAAGGACATATTTATAAGAGAGCTTATCAGTAATGCATGTGATGCAGTAAGTAAATACAAAAGACTTGTATCATTAGGAGAAATATCAGAAAATAATCCATCAGATTATAAAATTACTGTATCTGTAAACAAGGGTGAGGGTACACTTAAATTTATTGATAATGGAATAGGTATGACTGAGGAAGAAATAAAAAAATACATAAACCAAGTTGCCTTTTCAGGTGCAGAAGATTTCTTTAATAAATATAAGGATAAAATGGAAGAGTCAAATGACATAATAGGTCATTTTGGGTTAGGGTTTTATTCTGCATTTATGGTGTCTAAAAAAGTACAAATAGATACACTTTCATATGTGGAAGGAGCAACTCCTGTAAGATGGATATCTGAAGGTGGTACAGAATATGAAATATCTGAATCAGATAGTAGACATGACAGAGGAACTACTATAACACTATTTATTGATGATGATAGTAAGGAATTTTTAGATGAATTTACTGTAAGAGGAGTAATAAATAAATACTGTTCTTTCCTACCAGTAGAGATATATTTAGAAGATGTTGAAAGATTAGAAAGAGAAGCTAAGGAAGCTGAAGAAAAAGCTAAAAAGCAAAAAGAAGATGGAAAAGAAGAAGAAGTTATAGATGCAAAGGTAATTGAACCCTTAAATGATACTAATCCTTTATGGCTTAAATCTCCAAAGGATTGTACTGATGATGAGTATAAAGAGTTTTATAGAAAAGTATTCAATGTATTTGATGAACCTTTATTTTGGATACATCTAAATGTTGATTATCCTTTCAATTTAAAGGGTATACTTTATTTCCCTAAATTAAAAAATGAATTTGAATTGACAGAAGGAAAAGTAAAATTATATAACAATCAGGTCTTTGTAGCTGACAACATAAAAGAAGTTATACCAGAGTTTTTACTTTTATTAAAAGGTGTAATAGACTGCCCAGATTTACCACTAAATGTATCAAGAAGCTTTTTACAAAATGATAGAGATGTAAGTAAAATTTCTAAACATATAATTAAAAAAGTAGCAGATAAGTTAAAATCTCTTTGTAAAAATCAAAGGGAAGAATATAACAAGTTCTGGGATGATATACAAATATTTATTAAATATGGTTGTTTAAAAGATGATAGCTTCTATGAAAAGGTGAAAGAATGTATATTATTTAAAACTATTGATGACGAGTATATAACACTTCAAGATTACTTAGAAAAATGTAAAGAAAAACATGAAAATAAAGTATTCTATGTAAGTGATAAAGAGCAACAATCACAATATATTAAACTATTTAAGGACTATGACCTAAATGCTGTGGTATTAAATTCATCAATAGACACTCATTTTATTTCATTTATGGAATACAAAGAAAATGGTGTTAAATTTAACAGGATAGATGCAGACCTTTCTGATGTATTAAAAGACAAAAATGAAAATAAAGATAGTGAAGAAAATAAAGAAGAGATAGCCAAGATAGAAGGATTATTTAAAGAAGCTGTTGGAGAAAGAGTAAAAAATTATTCTGTAGAAGGATTAAAAAACGAAGAAACTCCAGCTATGATTTTAGTATCTGAACAATCTATTAGAATGGCAGAAATGCAGTCAAGATTTGCTGGAATGGATTTAGGAATGAGTTTTGAGGAAGAAAAGACTCTTGTAATAAATGAAAACAGCCCGATTATCAAAAAATTAGTTTCTCTTAAAAATGATGAAGAAAAGAAAGATAAAGTAGCACTTATATGTAATCAAATAGCTGATTTAGCTTTACTTTCTAATAAAGAATTAAAGCCAGGAGAATTAGATTCATTTGTACAAAGAAGTAATAAACTTATGAATATGTTAATAGAACTATAGACTTAAAATATAGAAAAATAAAGTTTTAAAAATTTGTAAAATAGAACAATGAGAAGAGTTATCTTAAGATGATTGAAATTATCTTTAGGTAACTCTTTTTTGTTTTTATAATTTTTAGTTAAGTTTTAAACAGTTAACTGTACTTTAACAAGAAATATATTTGATTAAATAGAGTTAACTTGATATGAAAGAAGATAATACATATAATTAAGTAAAAGATTATTTTATAAATTATGTTTCAATACATAATTACACTTTTATTAAAAAATAAAGTCGTTACTAAAGTAGAAAAATAGGAGGTTTTAGCATGAATTTTAATTATAGTTTGCCAGTAAATATTTTATTTGGAAGAGGGAGAATTAATGATGTAGGTATAGAAGTATCCAAATATGGTAAAAAAGTATTAATTGTAACTGGTAAAAACAGTACAAAGAAAACAGGGTTACTTGATAAGACAATAGATTTGCTAAAAGGTGCTAAAGTAGAATATGAAGTTTTTGATAGAGTAGAGCAAAATCCTCTTATAACTACTATATATGCAGGAGTAGAAGCTATAAAAGAAACTGGTTGTGATTGTGTTTTAGGCCTTGGTGGAGGAAGTATAATGGATGCAGCTAAAAGTATAGCTTTTTCTTATAAAAATCCAGGAGATTTGAATGATTACATATTTGGAATTAAACAAGGTGAAGAAGCCCTACCTATAGTTTTAGTCCCAACAACATCAGGCACAGGTAGTGAAGGGAATTGTTTTGCAGTGCTTACAAATTCAGATACTAAAGATAAAAAATCTATAAAAAAGAATAGCATGTATGCAAAAGCCTCAATAATTGACCCAGAGCTTATGGTAACAATGCCAAAACATATAATTGCATCAGTTGGATTTGATGCACTTGCTCACAACATAGAAGCATATCTTTCGAATGGAAGAAATCCTCTTGCAGATGTACAGGCTATCTATGGGATTGAACTTATATCAGAAAGCTTAGTAAATGTATACAATAATTCTGATAATTTAGAAGCTTGGGAGAGAATAACACTTGCAAGTACTATTGGTGGGATGACAATTGGTACAGCTGGAACAACTCTTCAACATGGTATGGAGCACCCTGTAAGTGGTCTTAGAGATGTAATGCATGGAAAAGGACTTGCAGCTTTAACTCCAACTATTATAGAAAGTTCATGGGATAGTGATATTGAAAGGTTTGGAAATATATCAAAAATATTGGGCGGAACTTGTGCAGAAGACTGTTCAGATGCAATCAAAAATTTCCTTAAAAAGATAGATTTAGATATAAAACTAAGTGACCTAGGTATTGTAAAATCAGATATTGATTGGTTAACTGATAATTGTATGAAAATATCTGCTGCAAATATTAAGAGACATCCAAAGACTTTTAATAAGGAACAAATAAGAGAAATATACTATAAATCTTTGTAAATTAGATTTATAGATTAAATTTTAGATAAAAATTGGTTGTGTTGGTTGTTATAAGTAAATAAACTTATAATTAGTTAATGCAAAAAAATAAATTTATCTCAAATGTTTATTTTACTTTCTGATAAATAAAGGAACTTAAAAAAGGGAAGATTAACTAAGTAATATTTTATAAAAATCTTCATTTTAAAAACTTTAAGTAGAGGTGAGATAAATGTTTAATCCTAAAAGAATAATATTTGAAAAAGGCACCCTAGATACAAATATTGGGAAAAACATATACGATAAATTTAAGGATAAAAAAGATGTAGAAATAATTAATATATCATCAAATAGGATTAAGGAACATATCCCAGGAGAAAATCTATATGAACAGTATAGAAATGGAAAACAAACCATGGTAGTTGGGATTAGAAAAAGTCTAAAGTTTCAAACATGTAAACCTTCTGCTAACTATCAATTGCCACTTGTCAGTGGGTGTATGGGAAGATGTGAATATTGTTATCTAAATACACAGTTAGGTGATAAGCCATTTATAAGAGTGTTTGTAAATGTAGATGAAATACTTGAACAAACAAAGAAATATATTGAAGATAGAAAACCACAGGTAACTATATTTGAAGGAGCAGCTACATCAGACCCTGTTCCAGTAGAACCATATACTAATTCACTGAAAAAGACAATAGAGTTTTTTGGAAAAGAAGAAAAGGGAAGATTTAGATTTGTTACTAAATACAGTGATATAGATAGCTTGTTGGATGCTGAGCATAATAATCATACAGAGATAAGATTTAGCATAAATACACCTAGAATTATAGATGGGCATGAACATTATACAGCTTCTGCAAATAAAAGAATAGAATCAGCCGTAAAACTTGCAAAAGCTGGATATCAGATTGGATTTATAATAGCTCCTGTGTTTTTATATGAAGGTTGGAAAGAGGAATATAGAAGTCTGATTAGAAGCATAAAAGAAGCTCTTCCAAAAGATTTTGATAGAAAAATTATATTTGAAGTTATATCACATAGATATACAACTAAAGCAAAGAATAGAATATTAGAAATTTATCCAGACACATTATTGCCAATGGAAAATGATAATAGAAAGTTTAAATATGGTCAATTTGGATATGGAAAATATGTATATACTAAAGAGCAATTAGATGATATGAAAGAGTTCTTTCATAAGGAAATCAATGAAGTATTTAAAAATAGCTTAATAAAATATATAATATAGCAAATCTTATCTAAAGATTTGCTATATTTTATTTTTATATATTCTATGTTTATAATAAAGTGATAGGATTTAGTACTGTCATATGAGAAAATAAAAAAGGCACTGTCTATCAAGACCATTTTTTTAAGTTTTGATAATATAAAAATATAGGATTAATAAAAATATCAGGAGGAGTTATGATATGCATGCATGGGAATCTATTCAAATTACATTAGATTTAATAGAGGCAAACTTATCAGAAGAAATATCAATCAATGAATTAGCAAATAAAGCAAATTTATCACCATTTTACTATCAAAGACTATTTAAAAGATTAGTAAATAAGACTGTAATGGAGTATATAAAACTTCGTCGTCTTGCAAAAGCTTCTGAATACTTAGTAGAACATAAGAATCGTATACTTGATGTAGCTTTAAATTTTGGATTTGATAGCCATGAAACATTTACACGTTCCTTTAAAAAAGCATATGGATTAACTCCAGAAAAGTATAGAGCAAATCCAGTAAAACTCAATCAATTTGTTAAGCCAGAGTTAATTTTAAATTATGTCATGGTGGATGAAGGTGTACCATTGATTACAGATGGTATAGTAATTGAAGTAAATCGTAAAAAATTAAGTAAACCAAGAACTTTTGTTGGCCTTGAAGGAGAAATACCTATTTGCCAACTAATGGGTGGCGAAACAACAGGCATTGCAATAGCAAAGGAATTATGGATGAAATTTGGTAGCCAAAAAAATAATATACCAAATCAAATTCCAGGTGGAAATGATTTTGGTGCTCTTTATATGGGTAATGCAAAAGAAGGAAATTGTATTTATATGGCAGGAGTAGAAGTAGAGCCAGGTACATCAGTAGAAGGATATAGTTCTTTTGAGTTACCTGCTAGAGAGTATTTAGTATGTGGGTTTGAAGCAGAAAATTTTGATGAGTTAGTTGACTCAGCTGTTTTTAAAGCTGACAAATTTATGGAAAGATGGATGAAGAAACATAATCTAACAACAACTGATTTTGCAATTGAAATGTATTATCCATCTACATCTGAAGTAGCATATCTGGAACATTGGATTGTTCCAGTTCCTATTAAATAGGGGAAAGGATGGTAAATATGGATTGGCAAGATACATTTTTCCAAGATAATAAACCAACACTTGAACAAATTAAAGAATTTATTAATAGTCCATTATGGGACAAGCTAAATAGTGTGTTAAGTTCAACCTATAATGTGGAACCAAAACTTGAGTATAGTAAATGTTCAATGCAAAGAGGTTGGAATGTAAAATACAAAAAAAGAGGAAAGTCATTATGTACTTTATATCCTCAAGAAGGTTCTTTCAAAGCTTTAGTCATTGTAAATGAAAGTAATAGAGTAGAAGTTGACTTATTTATTAATACTTGTTGTGATTATATAAAACAATTGTACAATGAGATAAAATTTTTTAATGGAAGTAAGTGGTTAATGATTCAAATAGATAGTATGTCGACATTAAATGACACACTTGAGCTTATTAAATTTAGAGTTTAATATATAAAACAGGGCGACTTATATACTCATCCTGTTTTTATATATTAACTTTTAATAGCTTGTATGAATTTGAGAAGCTTTTGTATTTCAATTTTTCATGATATTATATAACTTATGTTTATCAATTATTATTGAAATTGATTTGAGATAGAGTTTAAATATATACTTTTTCCTTTATCAGTAAGAAACATAAAAATAATGCTCCATAAACAGTTTAGAGTGTTTTTTATACTATCATGTTCATCAAGTTCTTTAGTGCCAACGGGTTTATATATAAGTATTGTTAAAATACATTCAATAATATTTTCTATCTGATTAGGAATTGTACATTCTTGAATTAAATTAGAATTTTGTAAATTAAGAAAACTTTCTTTCAAGAATTCTTTAAGTTCTTTTATGAAGTCAAGTTGAAATTTATATATTTTAGGGCTTATTTGAGATAGTTGGTCATAGTGCTTAAAATAATATGCATTTTCATTTTGAATACTCAATGAATTTAAAAATAGCTCATTTAAATCTTTTAAGGACTCAGGGATATCTATTTTCTTATAATTTTTATGTTTGTATGCAACTACTTCCTCAATTAAATCTTCCTTTTTTTTAAAATAATATGTTAAGTTCCCAACACTCATTCCTAAAGCATCAGCAACATTTCTCATAGATACATTATTGTAGCCATATTCATTAAATAAATCACGAGCTTTAATTAAAATATCCACTTTTGTTTGTTTTGCCATATTGAATCCTCCAATAAAAATTTATAATAACTTTTATTTGACATTTTAGTACATTAGTACTACAATGTCAAATATAGTACAAATGTACTAAAAATATTTAAGTCATTCTGGGATAGATAAATTAAAGATTTTGGTTTTATATTATAAATCTAAAATCTATAAAGACTAAGATATTATTTACATAAAAGTTGATGAAGAGGAAGAAGTATTTTATATTATCCTATGCTTTGATTAATCTTGTATTACTTTAAAAGTACATTAAATTTAATATTGGGAGGTTATAAAATGAAATATAAAAATAATAATTTTGAACTTTATAAACTTGGACTAGGTTGTGGAGGAATGATAAAGCTTGATAATAAATCTGAAAATATAGCTACAATTCATGAAGCTTTAGATAGTGGTATAAATATGTTAAATACAGCTGACTTTTATGGTGCAGGGCAAAGTGAAATGATAATAGGTGAAGCTCTTAAAGGCAGAAAAAGAGATGATGCTTTTGTATCTGTAAAAACTGGAGCTCTTGTTGCACCTAATGGTCAAATGTATGGTCTTGATGTTAATCCTTTTAACATAAAAAGTCATGTAGCTCAAACTCTTAAGAGATTAAATTTAGATTACATAGACCTTTATCAAACAGCTAGAATAGATTTAGCTATACCTGTAGAGGAAACTATTGGAGCTATTTCTGACCTAGTAAAAGAAGGGTATATAAAGTATATAGGCATCACTCAAGTTGATGATGAAACTTTAAGAAGAGCTAATAAAGTTCATCCGATAAGCCTTATAGAATCTGAATATTCTCTTTTCAATAGAGAAATAGAAAAAAATATATTACCAACTGCTAGAGAATTAGAGATAGGGGTTGTTGCTTTTGGTGCTCTTGCTCATGGACTTTTAAGTGGAGTTTGGTCAAAAGCTAATGGTCAAAGATATAACTCTATGATACCTTTGTTTTTTGATGAAAATATAGACAAAAACCTTGGACTAGTAGAAAATATAAGAGAAATAGCAAATGAAAAAGAAACTACTATTCCACAAATAGCTCTTGCATGGGTATTATCAAAAGGAGATGATATCATAACTTTAGTTGGGGCATCAAGAAGAGTGACACTAAGGGATTCCTTAAAAGCCAAAGATATTAAACTAAGTGATGAAGACATTAGAAGAATAGAAAATGCTATAAATGAGAATGAAATTTTAGGTGCAAGTTTTCCTAACATGAAATTTAAGAATGGTAAAGTAGTTAAATAAGTTCTCATAAGCCACCCTTTAAAAGAGTGGCTTTTTACATTCCATTAAATAATCCAATAAACAAACTATAGTATAAGTTATTCAGCAAATATCAATTTAAGTTATTTTTCTGCATTCCCTACAGTTAAGTCCACATGTGTTTTTTTCCTGCATATTGATAGCACCCCAATTAGCAAATTGTCGCAAAATAGGTACAATACTTTTACCCTTATCCGTTAATGTATATTCAACTTTTGGAGGAATTTCATTGTATTGTTTGCGATGAACAATACCATCAGACTCTAAATCTTTTAATGATTGAGCTAGCATAGTATTTGTAATTCCATCTAGTTTTCTTTTTATACTACTATACCTAATTGGATTATCAACTGCTAACATACATATAATAGGTAATTTCCATTTTCCACCAACAATATCTAATGCATAACGTATTGGACAAGTTAATTCTTCATCATTTTCAGTTATATTATTTTTATTATCTAAACTCATTTTAATTCACTCCTCAATTTCAATAGTATCTTTTTTATACTTTATCAGAAAAAACTGCATACTTGTTTTTTTCTTATTTTATATTAAAATTATATCAAAGGATAATCCTTAATACAACTATTTAAAAGGGGTGTAATAATTATGAAAGCATTAGATTTTTTAAACAAAGCAGGAGTTTATTATTTAGCAACAATTGATGAAAGTAATCAAGCACATGTACGTCCTCTTGGATTCGTTATGGAGTACGATGGAAAACTGACATTTTGTACATCTAACCAAAAAAATATGTTTAAGCAACTTATTTTTAATCCAAAGGTTGAAATTTGCTGTATCGACCAAAAATTTAATACCTTACGTATTTTAGGTGAAGCAGTATTTGTTACATCAAAAGAAACACAAGCTAAAGCACTTGAAATAATGCCAAGCCTAAGTAAAATGTACTCTGTAGGAGATGGCAAATTTGAAATATTCTCTATTGATAATGCAAAAATTAGTTGCTGTTCAATGAGTGGTAAAAAAGTTGATATAGAACTTTAATTATAGCTGAATCAACATTCATGATGAAAGTTAAGAAAATGTTACTACTAATATATTAGAAATTTAAACCTAAAGACAATAAAAAGATTTTTAAGCAGTAAATGTGTAAAAATTTTTAGTTATTAGATTTATATTCCAACAATTACATATTGTTTTGAATAATTTCATAACAAAAATAAGAATAATTAAAGTTTATTTTATGATGGAGTGTAATTCCTTTTAAAAATATTTTAACTGTAAATGATTGCAAGTAATTTTTATTTAATATGAAGAAAATATGATGATTATAAAAAATTATTACTTATTATTTATATATTTTTGTATATAAATAATAAGTAGCATGACTTTATAAATTAATAGTGATAGAATATAAATTAATAGATAAGATATAATTTTAAAAAGAGTGATATAAAGTGAGTAAATATAGTTCTTTGTGGGAATATGTTGAGAAAAATGGTACTTCATCATTTAAATTAACTTTTGAAGAAATAAAAAATATTGCTGGAATAGAGATAGATCATTCTTTTTTGAAATATAAAAAAGAATTAAATGAATATGGATATCAAGTTGGAAAAATTTCTTTAAAAGAGAAGACGATTATTTTTAATAAAATTGATTAAGGTGTTAATAATTACATAGAATAAGATAGTTTGTATTGACTATCATATATAACTAAAAATAAAGTAAGTCTTATAATAAGACTTACTTTATTTTTAGTTGATGATTTTTTAGTTTTATACCATAAGGTATAAAATTGTACCTATTAAAAAAGTTATAATTTCTATTACTGTCATTCTAAGTATGTTATATATTTTAATTTGGCTATTTATTTTGATTTTATATAATGCAAAAATCTTCTAAGGTTTTCACTTTTAACATTTAAATAATAAATATATAAACACTGGATGCAATATTAAGTGTAATTAAAGAATAGTTTGTTTTATTTATTGAAATCTTTTTATTTTAAATTATATAAATAAAATATAGAGTTCTATACATTCTCTAATATTTTATGATTACATGAAGATTTACTCAAAGTAAAATAAATCTTCAAATTTTTTATCTAGAGCAATACATAAAATAAGTGCTAACTTTGCTGTTGGATTAAACTGACCTGTTTCTATTGAACTAATTGTATTTCTTGATACTCCAACCATTTCTGCCAGTTGGCTTTGGGATAATTTTTTCTCTGTTCTTGCTATTTTTAAGCGATTTTTTAATATCAATTCTTCATTCATATGCTTACCTCAATGATGATAAAATAAAATTTGTCAATGAGAAGATTGTCAGAATTAAGAAACCAAAAGCAAAAACTAAATTCTTTTTCTCATGTGTAAATTGGTATTTTGCTATATTTTCAGCAAATCCAAATGTCCAAAATAAAGCAGATACTGCATCACTTTTTTGCCCAATAAAGGTGTTAAATATTACAATAAAGCAGAATACACATGTGAAAATTGAATACCCTACTTTTCTACCCTTATTTTCAATATACTCTAATCCTTCATCTTTATTAGATTGACGACTTTTACTTAAAATTTCTTCTTTATTCATATAAGACACCTCCTATTTAGATGCCAAGTTTACTTGGTATTTTCATTATATCATGCCAAGTCTACTTGTCAATATATTTGACAATAAAACTTGGCATAAATTCACCAGATTTATCTCTTTAAAATATATTTCAAACTCTGCTTTGTAGAACAGCTGAGTTTAATACTTTATAATTGAAATATAATTACTTTTAACTTGAAAGGAGTTTAATATATGAATTTAGGAGACAAGATTATAAAACTAAGAAAGAAATATAATTATTATCAAGAATTGTTGGCTGAAAGACTAAATGTATCTAGGCAAACTATTAGTAAGTGGGAATTAGGAGTATAACCTAGTTAAAGATAAAAAACAATGTATGCATACCTGCTTGCTAAACCAATAATGAAATTAAACAAACAAGTAGAAGAACTTTATAAGAAGTACATATGGTTAAGAAATCAATATGATGAATTTCAGTATGAGCACCAACAGCAAAGTAATGTACTTGAATCTAAATTTAAAAATGTAAGATTCTCTAAAAAACTATCAAAGAATATTAATTATGAATTGCGCATTCTAATGTATCAATAGTGAGGTAAAATAGTAGTGGGACTAATAAATTATGATTTAATCTTATCTAATGAAGATATTGAAATATCAGATAGAGATATGGAAAAAGTTATTAAACAAATGAGCATATGAAATATAATATTAATCTTTTATTTGAAGGAAATGAATCATTTGATGCTATAAAAGATAATCCAAGATTTAAAGAACTTATAAAGAGAATAAAAGAATTCAAATTAATTTAGAGTAAAGTCTATACAATAGATTTGTAATAGTAAATAATTACTTGTGATATAGATGAAGAATTTTAATTTACACTATAAATATTCACTTAAGGTACTATACTAAAACATTAATAGTATAGTACCTTTTTTGTAAATACATAAAAAGTAGACAAATATGTAAATTATAGTCTATTTGTAGTTAATATGAGATTGGCATTTTCAATAGGATAATATTCCAAGGTATATTTTTCTTCAGCGGGGAAGTACCTATTTTCCTATTTACATTTTATATCTTCTAAATTACCTATATATCTATCATTTTCTTTATAATATTTTATCTCCATTTTTTACAGGAACTAAAATTTCATTTAGTAAATAATCATATCTCCATTGGATATTGTAATAATAATACCACTCTTCTTTAGAATTATTATACCTAATAAACTTAGGATGTATAAAATAATAAATGTGTAAGATGTAAGAAGGATAATTCAAATTTTGCAATAATTTTAGTGAATTAGCAAGTGTACTTTTACCTGACCCTCCTAAACCGTCAATACCAATAATATATATTTTATTAGAAATATCCTCATTTATTAGTTTATTAAATAGCCTATTCATTATAATATCCTCATTTCATATAATATAAATAGTATTAAGATTTTTATAAGAGTTAAAGCAAGCATGTATTATTACTCAAATATTTGTATAATCAACATCTAGTAATTTACCTTTTTGGTGAAAATGATTAATAAGTTTTTTAGGATAATTCATTATTAATTCATCTGGAAAATTAATTTCTTTTAAGATATTCTCAGAATACTCATAGTTACCTATATCAAAACAAATGTGAGCATCTGAAGTTAGTATGATTTTAGCACCATATTTTTTGCAAAGTGTAGCAATATACTTACAATTATCCGAGCTACCATTTCTTGACACGCCTTTGATAGAACAATTATTTATTTCTATTAAGATATTCTTTTCCATGGCTAATTTAATGATTAATTCATAGTCGATTGGGTAGTTTGGGTTTCCAAGGTGGCCTAATATTTCAATATTATCATGCTTATTTATTGCATTTATTAAGGCTTTAGTATTATTCTCTAATGTATTTGGTGAAAAAACGGCTTCGTGAAATGACAAGATAAGATAATCCAATCGAGGAATGACAAAGGACTCTAGATCTATGTTTCCTTCAGTGTCTAGTATATTTGCTTCACATCCTCTTAAGATTATAATGTTATTTATGATTCTTGGGATATTTTGAATGTTGTGAAAGTACCATTTGTGGGGAGAACCAGGCATCTTAGGACCATGTTCAGATGTACCTAGTATCTTAATTCCATTTTCTTTACAATAATTAATATTTTCTAACAAAGTACTATAGCCATGACCACTGACTATAGAGTGGGTGTGTAAATCTGATAAAAAATTCATATAAATTCCTCCTCTATAAAAGATGAGGGTAACGTAATTTATATTATAAAACGAATAGGAAATAAAATCAATAGTTACACAATTAGACAAAAATATTAAAATATTGTAGAATTAAGCTTAATAATAAATATTTAACAGTATTACTGCTTATATGGGAGGTTAACTATGATACAAAAGAAGCTATCAAGGAAAGAAAAAGTTTTAATTTGCTTGAAAAGGTTAACAGAAGAACACTTGAATCTTAATAATGGCATTAGATTTGGATTTGATGCAGAGTATATTGCTACTGAAGTAGGTATAAATAGAAGTAATGCTAGTAAGGAATTAAATCAATTAATAAAGGAAAGTATTATTATAAAGATAAAGGGAAAACCTGTTCAGTACTTATATAAAGAAAGTATTGAGAGTATTTTAGGAAAGAAACTAAATAAAGGGATATTTGATAATATTAACTCTATAAACGAATATAGTGAAAATGATGCTATCAAAGATGAGTATATTGTAGAGGGTATAAAAAAAGAGAACAATATTTTTAATTTAGTAGGATGTGATGGAAGTTTAAAGTCTCAAATAGAGCAAGCTAAAGCAGCAGTAATATATCCACCTAAGGGGTTGAGTACATTAATAATAGGACCTACAGGAGTTGGTAAATCTATATTTGCAGAATATATGTATAAGTATAGTTTAACTATAAAAGAAGATAGTGATAATGCACCATTTATCATATTTAACTGTGCTGATTATTCTGATAATCAGCAATTATTATTAGCACAGCTTTTTGGATATGTAAAAGGAGCATTTACTGGAGCTGATAAAGATAAGTATGGTATTGTACATGAAGCTAATAATGGAATATTGTTTTTAGATGAAGTTCATAGGTTATCTGCAGAGGGACAAGAAATGCTATTTCTACTTATGGATAAAGGTATATATAGAAGGTTAGGAGAGGCTAATAAGGTACATGAGTGTAGGATTATGATAATTGCAGCTACTACAGAAGATCCAGAGGTAGCAATGTTGGAAACGTTTTTAAGAAGAATACCTGTAACTATAAAGATTCCGTCTTTAGAGGAAAGAGGCTTTCAAGAGAGAATGAAGCTTATATGTTATTTTTTTAAAGAAGAAAGTATTAGGATTGGTGTTAAGTTAAAGGTTTCAAAAGAAGTTATTAAGGCATTTATTTTATATAAGTGTAAGGGAAATATAGGACAATTAAAAAGCGACATACAATTAATTTGTGCAAGAGCTTTTTTAGATTATATGACCTATAAAAGGGAATGTGTATATGTAAGACTCTCTCTTCTACCAAACAATATTAGAGAATCATTATATGGAAATAATAGAAAAGAGGAGTTTGTACAAAACTTCAGTTTTATTGGGAAAGATGATATTATTTTTTTACCAGAAGGAAAGAATTTTGAAAGTGAAAATTTATTAATAGAAAATAAAAAATATGATTTAGATTTCTATGGAATGATAAAAGAAACTTGGAATAAACTTCAACAAGAAGGTATTAAAGAGTCACAAATTAGAAGCGTTATAGATGAAGATATACAGAAGTATTCCTATAATTTAATGAATACTTTTATATATAATAGTAGTAATCAAACAGCTTATAACAATATTGTTAATGATTCAATTGCAACTACTGTGAAGCATATTTTACAAAATCATGATAAATGGAGCAAAAGAGAAGGATTAGATAAATTAATAAAAGCTATAGCCTTACATATTCAGAATTTAATTGAAAGAATAAAGATTGGGAACATAGTAAAGCATCCTAATAAAGATGAAATTATGAAGGAAAGAGCATATGAATATAACATAGCAAAAGAAATATTATCTAACATGTCATTAATGTATGGAGTTGAGTTTCCAGAAGATGAAGCAATTTTTTTAGCAACGTTTCTTTATTTATCTTATGTGGGATTAAATGAGGAGAGTATAGCAATATTAGTTATAATGCATGGTGAATCTACGGCATCTAGCATGGTGAATGTAGCTAATACTTTACTGGATTGTAACCATGCAGTGGCAATCAATATGGGATTAGAGGATAGAGTTCAGGATATTTTAGTCCAAGCTGTAGAAATAGCCAATGAAATTGACAAAGGAAAGGGAATTTTAATTCTAACTGATATGGGATCTATTTTAACATTTGCTAAAGTTATTCATGATGCTACTGGAAAAGAAGTAAAAGCAATAGATATGGTAAGTACACCTATTGTAATAGAAGCAACTAGAAAGGCCCTAACTCCGGAAATGACATTAGAGAAATTATATTTTAATATTATAGAATCTATAAAGAAACATTATGGAGATATGGAAATTACATATGCTGAAAAAGATAATGGTGGTAGATATTTTGATAGATTACTAATTGATAATATTAGTAAAACTTTGACTTTTTTAAATGGGGAAAAGGCTTATTTTATATTAAAAGAAGTAATTAATAGAATTAGCGAACATTATTCTTTAGTAATTCAAGATGAGCTTTTAGTAAAGTTTATATTTCATTGTTCATGTATGATTGAAAGAGTAATAATAAAAGAGTCTTTAGTTTATAAATCATATGAAGAAAGAATTAGTAGAAGTAAAGCATTATATTTAGTTATAAAAGAAAGTTTTAAGCTTGTAGAAGAGACATTCGATATAATCATTTCAGATATGGAATATGCAAATATATTAGATATATTTGAATCACAGTATGATACAGATAAATTCAAAAGTTGATACAAAACTTAAATATAGCCAAAAGGCTATCTTTTTTTTACTTCTTTTTGATACAGATTTGATACAGGTTTGAAAAAGATTTTGATACATATTGAAAGAGTAAGTTTTTTTTATAAATTAAGTAAAAAGATTTGATTAAATCCTGTAAAATAGCCATTTGTTATTGATACACATAAGTTGGCATGGCAATTGCTTATATAAAAAGTGACAAGAAAAGTGAGGTGAGATTGGTGATTGGGATAATAGTTATGACTCATGGGAGTTTTAGTGAAGAAATTATAAAAAGCTGTGAACTTATTGCAGGACCAGCAGAAAGAACAGCAGCAATTAAACTAAATAGGAATGATAATATTGAAGACTTAAATAGAAATTTTGTAGAAAAGTTAAATGAATTAGATGAAGGTGACGGAGTTTTAGTATTAGCTGACCTATTAGGAGGTTCACCAAGTAATGTAGCAAGTTTAAACCTTAAAAAAGGTGGAAAGTTTCATGCACTTACTGGAGTAAATCTTCCAATGCTACTTGAAGCTTTAATTAATAGAGAGGGAAAAAGTTTAGAAGAGTTAGCAGAGACATGCATTGAAGCGGGGAAAACTGGTATAAACCATATTAATAAAGTTCTTAGCTCAATGTAATAGAAAAAGGAGTTCGATTAAAAATGTCTTTAGTAAAATATTGCAGATGTGATGATAGATTAATACATGGTCAAGTGATATATAAATGGGTTAAGCATCTAGGTGTTAAAAAAATAGTAGTAGTAGATGATGAAACAACCAATGATGTTATTGCCAAAGGTTTGATAAAAATGGCAGCACCAAAGAATATTGATTTATCAATATTAACTGTAAGTGAATCAAGGAGGTATTTTTATAATAACCAAGCTGATGATAACGTTTTTGTATTAATTAAAAACTTAGATACTGCAAATAGAATGAGAGAAGAAGGAATTGATATTAAAAAACTTATTATTGGAAGAATACCTACAGGGATAGGAAAAAAGAAAATATCTCAAAATGTATACATTAATAAAAAAGAGTTTCTTTTAATAGATGAATTTATTAAAAAAAATATTAATGTATCAATTCAAATGGTACCTGATGAGGAAGAAGTAGAATTAAATCAAAGTATTAATCGCTATAAAGGAGAGTTTGTTTAGCAATGAATAAATATAAGGTAATCATACTCTGCCATGGAACGTGGGGAAAGGTATTAGTAGAAGAAGCAAATAAAAATTTTGGATTGTCAAATCAATACGAAGTTTTATCACTAAGCTCTGAAAAAGATATTTCTGTATTCATGAAAGAGGTTGAAGAAGTAGTAGATAAAGAGGATGTGAAAATTATAATATCAGATCTGTATGGGGGATCTACGTCAAGTGTTGCAATAGCTGTTGCTATAAGAAGAGGGATAGATGCAATAAATGGACTTAGCTTACAGACAATTTTAATCGTAGATGAAGAATTAAGCAAAGAAGATAAAGTACATACATTACCAGAAAGAATCGTCAAAAAAAATAATAACCTTTGTGTGGATTTAATTAAAGAATTTAAAAAAATATAAATTATGAGGTGGATATAATGGCAAAAATAACATTAGTAAGAGTAGATCACAGATTAATTCATGGACAAGTTATAACAAAATGGGTGAAAATCGCTCAAGCTCAAAAAATAGTAATAGTTGATGACTTCTTAGGTCAAGATGAATTTATGGCTGATGTATATAGAATGGCAGCGCCATCAGGAGTAGAAGTAGCTATTTTAACAGCAGAAGATGCAGGACAAGCATTCCAAAACAATATTTTAGGAGATAAAAATATATTTATTCTATTTAAGAACGTTGATATGGCAAATAAGGCGTATAAGGCTGGACTTAAATATGAAAAGATTCAATTAGGAGGTATTCCAAATGAAGCAGGAAAGAAGATGGTATTTACAGCTGTTTCATTAGGAAATGAAGATGTAGAACAACTAAATGAACTTAATGAAGATGGGGTTGAAATAGTTCTACAAGTTATACCAGAGGAATCATCTATGACATATGAAAATGCCTTAAAGAAGTTTAAATAAAAATTATAAATTAGGAGGAATTATAAATGGAATCTGTTTTGATGTTGGCAATTGTAACAGGATTATGGTATTGGTTTGCAGCAGGTCTTGCAGGGTATACCCTTTTCTCAACACTAAAGTCCCCTTTATTTATAGGTTTTAGCCTTGGATTACTTTGGGGCGATGTAACAACTGGTATGATTGTTGGTGCAAGTATAGAAATGGTTTATCTAGGAATGGTAGCAGCAGGAGGAAATATTCCATCAGATAAATGTTTAGCTGCTCTTATTGCAATACCAGTAGCACTTCAAACTGGTGTTAATGCAGAAGTTGCAGTATCTATTGCGGTACCTTTAGGTGTCATAGGAGTATTAGTTAATAACTTAAGAAGAACTGGTAATGCTGTATTAGTTCATAAGGCAGATAAGTATGCCGAAGAAGGTAATACAAAAGGTATCTGGAGATGTGCAACACTTTATTCTTTAATATTTGGGTTTGTTTTAAGATTTCCAATAGTTTTTGTATGTAACTTTTTTGGAGCAGATTTAGTTCAATCATTATTAGATGTTATACCACAATGGTTAATGAATGGATTAACAGTAATGGGTGGTATATTACCTGCATTAGGTTTTGCAACAACAATATTTACTATAGGTAAAAATAAATTTTTACCAATGTTTATTATAGGATTTTTTATGGTTCAATATTTTGAAATATCAATTACTGCAGCTGCAATATTTGGTGTTTGTATAGCTCTTTTAGTTACATTTATGAAAGAAGATAAAAGGGTGGGTGAAGTATAATGCAAGAAATAAAAAATAAAGAAGCTAAAGATGAGCAAGGTACAACTGAAGTTAATAAGATAAGAGTACTTACGAAGAAAGATGTAACAAAAACATATCTAAGATGGTGGTGGACAGCAGAATTATCTAACTCTTTTGAAAGAATGCAAGCATTAGCAGTTTGTGCAAGTTTCACTCCGGCTTTAGAAAAGTTATATAAGAAAAAAGAAGATTTAATAGATGCGTTAAAGAGGCACTTACAATTTTTTAATACTCAAGCTATATGGGGAGGGTTAATTCATGGTACAGTTTTAGCTATGGAAGAAGAGAAAGCTACTGAAGGAAAAATCCCAGGAGAAGTTATTTCAGGTGTTAAGAATGGGCTTATGGGACCTTTGGCTGGAATTGGAGATACTTTAGATTTTGGTACATTTCAAACAATATTCTTAGCTTTAGGTGCTTCGTTTGGAGCAGAAGGAAGTGTTATAGGTGCATTTTTCCCAATAATGTTTAGTATATTACTATTTTGCGAAGGTTATTACTTATTCCATTTAGGATATTCTTTAGGTAGAGATTCAATTAAGAAAATTCTATCAGGTGGTATTGTCAATAAGATAATTGATGGTGCTTCAATTCTAGGAATGTTTATGATGGGAGCATTATCTGCAACTACAGTTAAGCTTTCAACTCCATTATCATTTGATATTGGTGGTAAAGCAATTGTTGTTCAAGATACATTAAACATGATTGCTCCAGGTTTATTACCACTTGGTGTTGTATTCTTCGTGTATTGGGGAATGAAATACAAGAAGTGGACAATAACTAAGTTATTAGTAATTTTAGTTGTAGTAGCATTAGTAGGATCATTCATTGGAATATTCTAATTTACAATGGTTAAAATATAGAATTTAATTTTAGGAGGAGAAAGAAATGTCAGAAAAAATGTATACAGAAAAGGAATATTTAGAAGGAATTAGAGGAGCAACAGGAGAAAGAGCAGTATGGTTCTATCTTCTTATGAAAGAAGCTGAAAAATTAGGAGTTAATCAAGATGATATATGTAAAGAAGCAATATATGGATTTGGTAAAATGAGAGGTCAAAAATATAGCGTAGCAGATACTCCAGGAAAAATGGCAGAAATGTTATATAACAGTAAAGGACAAAAAGTTTTTGAAATGGAATTAGTAGAAAATACAGATGAGAATGGAATTTTAAAATTCCATCACTGTCCATTAGATGCTGCTTGGAAAGAATATGGATTAACTAAAGAAGAAAGAAAAGAAATTTGTAGATTAGCTTGCTACGGTGATTATGGAAGAGTTGATTGTGCACAAGGTGTTAGATTAGAGTTTGCTCAAAAATGTGCTCATGATGATGAAGTTTGCGAATTAGTATTCACAAGAAAATAGTTTTTAATGCTAAAAGCCTGTTCTTTAAGGACAGGCTTTAAAAAGACAGAAAGTAGGTTGATTTATGGATATAAGCAGAAGTGTAGATAATAGTTTAAATAGAACAGTGGAATTCCTAAAAGAATTAATAAAAATTGATACACAACAAGGTGAACCTATTTCACAATGTCCTTTTGGTATAGGACCTAAAAAATCTTTAGAGAAAACTTTAGATTACTGTGCTAGTTTGGGTTTTAGCGTTAAAAATATTGATAATTATATTGGATATGCAGAAATTGGGGAAGGAGAAGAATTAATAGGAATTCCAATGCATTTAGATGTAGTTCCACCAGGAGATGGGTGGAGTGTAGAACCATTTTCGGGAGCAGTAATTGACAATATTATTTATGGAAGAGGTGCCATAGATAATAAGGGGGCTGTATCTATGCTTATACATGTATTGAAAAACATAGAGGATACGTACCCTACAATTAATAAAAGAATAAGATTAATTTTTGGGACAAATGAGGAAACAGGTATGGAGTGTATCAAATATTATTTAGATAAAGATGAAGAAATTCCAAGTATGGGATTTACTCCAGATGCGATGTATCCAGTGGTTAATGGAGAAAAAGGAAGAGTTCATATAAGGATAGAAAAAGAGATTAAAATTGATAAAAGCAAACCTTACATAATAGTAAGGGGAGGAACTAAAGAAAATGTTGTTCCGTCTCATTGTACTGCAAAAATTATTAATGGAATTATTTCAGAGTTAACTACTAAAGGAGTAGCTGCGCATGCAAGTAATCCTGAAAAGGGAGAAAATGCTATATCTAAAATGATAATAAAGATAGTTGAAGATAATATGGATTTTCAGTATAGAGAAGATATAGAATTAGTTTCAAAATACCTTTGTAGTGACTATTATGGAGATGCATTGGGAATTAATCAATATGATGAGGTATTCAAAAGCACTACTTTAAATTTAGGAATATTAAAAATGAATGAGGAAAAAATCATATGTGAACTAGATATAAGGCATGGTAAAAATATAGTTTTAAACAATATAATAGATAGATTCAAAAAGTTTTTTTGTAATGGTTGGAAAGTAAAAGTTATTGCTCATAAAGACTTACATTATGTGGATGAGAGTAATTTAGTACTTAAAAAGTTATTAGAAGCCTATGAAGAAGTAACAGATGAAAATGGATATACAATTGCTATGGGTGGTGGCACATATGCAAGTTGGTTTAAAGATATGGTGGCGTTTGGACCTAAGTTCTTAGCGTATAAAACTGGCGGTCATGGAGCAGATGAAAGAGTACCAATAGAGCATATACGAAAGAATATGGAGATATATACCTTGGCTTTAATAAAACTATTAGAATTGTAAAAGGAGAAGAGATCTTATGTGCAAATATATAGATATCTTAAAAAGAGAGATAAAACAAATTCAACTTTATTTAAGTGCAAACATAATTAAGAATGCATTAGGGATAGGTATACCTGGAACTGGGAAAATAGGAATAGAAATAGCAGCTACACTTGGTGGAGCAGGTATTGCAGAGGCTACAGGAGCTTGTTGTGGAATGACATATTTACAAGGGGGGACGTTGGAAAATATAAAGAGAGCAATTAATAACATGTTAGCTGATTTATCAGGATTAATTTGTGATAGAGCAAAAACAAGCTGTGTATTAAAGATAGCTACTGCAACTATACAATGTTCAACATCATCAAATACTATTCCATCATCTAAAGATGGAATAGTATTTGATGATGTTGAAGAGACAATAAAGAGTATAGCAAAGTTAGTAAAAGAAGGACTTGCAAATACTGATAACAAGGAGGCAAAAGATACATAGAAAATTGTTAATAAAGTACGAAATCTCTTGTATTTATACAGGGTACAGCGATTTTTATAGGTGTGACATGAAATTATGACATTTCACATAAATTAGAAGTTATAGAGGAAATAAGTATGAAATTATTAAAAAAGATGATTTTATAAAAGTTAAGGTCGAAAAGTTAATTGAGTGGAATGAGCCAAATGGAGAAGGTTGTATATGTGTTCGCAATCAATATAATTTTTAACTATGATAAAGATATTATTCCATACTTACATGCAGATGTTGGAAGTGCATATATAAGAATAGATAGCAATAACTTTGAAATTGATGATGGTTTAAAAGAAATCTTTATCCATGAACAATAATAAAAATTATAGTTTATACAATTTAATATGATGTATGTACAAGCAGTTAGTCTAAATGATTGACTGCTTTTCTTTTATAGATTTTTATATAACAGGCAATTATCAATACATGATAGTTGCCTGTTATGATTGGAGGAATAAATATGAATAATAACTTTATAAAAGAATTAAATGAAAAAATTGAAAAGTATTGTGTTTCACAGACAAGGCTTGCTGTTGCTGTTGGCATAAAAGATATTTTACACATCAATCCTAAATATATGTTGCAATGTGAATATGGAAAATATGGATATGAAAACAAATATATTATTGGTTATATTAAAAGATATTTTATACAAGACGTTTAAAAAACATGATAAATAAAAACTATATTTGGATATATTCATCTGTGGTTTTGTATAATGATGCGGATAAAATTGGAATAATAAATAAATTATGTAAATTATGTTTAAAAATATATTTAAGCAGGTATCTAAGATACCTGCTTATTTGTTTCTCTATGGTTGATTTTTTCATCAAAAGTCAACTTCAAATCGCTTGTTAGGTTTATGGATTTAAGGATATAATTATACAAAGGAGGCGTTGATATGAATGAATTAAACATTGCAAAAACACTGATTTTAAAGCGTAAAGAAAAAGGAATTACACAAGATGAACTTGCAAATTATATAGGTATCTCTAAAGCTTCTGTGTCTAAATGGGAAACTGGGCAAAGCTATCCTGATATCACTTTTTTGCCACAACTCGCGACATATTTCAACATTACAGTTGATGAATTAATTTGCTACGAACCACAAATGATTAAGGAAGATATTAATAAACTATATCAGCGATTGTGTAAAGATTTTACTGTTAAACCATTTGACGAAGTTATGGATGAAATAAGAGAAACCATAAAAAAATATTATTCATGCTTTCCTTTGATTTATCAGATGGGGATTTTGATAATTAATCATTATGACCTTGTAGATGAAGAAAAACGTGAACTATTAATTAGTGAAGCATTAGAAATTTTTATTCGAATACGAGAAACAAGTGATGATATAGAAATTTGTCGTCAGTCAAAAGGTATGGAGGCAACTTGTTATATCTTGTTAAATCAACCTAGAGAAGTTATTGATTTATTTCAAGATAGCAATTTTCCCATGGTAAATGAAAGCATACTTCTTGCACAGGGACAAATGATGAATGGTCAAACTAATGAAGCTAATGAAACGTTACAGATTGGAGCATATCAGAATCTTACGTTATTAGTTCAAGATTTAGTGGGACTTCTGCAAAACTCAGATAAATCACAAATTAAAGAAATAGAAAGACGTATTTTAATAATTTCAGATACTTTTGACCTTAATGCATTATCTCCCGGTGTTATGTTTTCTGTATATTTGACCCAGATACAAATGAATTTAATACATGGAAATACTAAAGGAGCTATTAAGTCGTTACAAAGATATGTAGATTTGGCAATAAGTGATATATATCCAATTATGCTACATAGTGATGACTTTTTTAATCATATCGATGGCTGGATTTCTGAGATTGGAACAGGTATTACACGTGATGATACAATTGTAAAGGCAGGTATTGTTGCGGCTATTAAGAATAATTCTATGTTCTCTGTATTAAATGAGAACAAAGAATACAGATTTCTTATAGAAAAATTATCTTTATTGGAGGAATAAGATTATGGAAAATTTAATGGAATATCTACCACTTTTGCTTCCTGTTATTATTTTAAATTTAATACTTGTAATTACTGCACTTATTCATATAATAAAACATCCAAATTATAAAATTGGTAATAAAACAATATGGATTCTTTTAGTGCTATTTATAAGTATAATAGGTCCAATTTTATATTTTACTATAGGAAGAGGTGATGAATGATGAATATTGTTTCGATAAATGGGTTATCAAAAAGTTTTGGTAATCGAAAGATAATAGATAATCTAAATCTTACTGTACCAGAAGGGTCAGTCTTTGGATTTGTAGGTAAGAATGGTGCAGGCAAGACTACAACAATGAAAATGGTGCTTGGGTTACTTGAAGCAGATAGTGGAACTATAAATGTTTGTGGTGAGAAAGTGACCTATGGAAGAACAAGTTCTAATCGCCATGTAGGTTATCTACCTGATGTTCCAGAGTTTTATAACTATATGAGACCACTTGAATATCTTTCTCTTTGTGGAGAAATCACAGGGCTTTCAAAACAAGAAATAAAGTTAAGAAGTGAAGAGTTGTTGTCACTTGTAGGACTTGGAAATGAAAAGAAACGAATAGGTGGATTTTCTCGTGGAATGAAGCAACGTCTTGGGATAGCTCAAGCATTACTTTCACGCCCTAAATTACTTATTTGTGATGAACCAACAAGCGCACTTGACCCTGTTGGTAGAAAAGAAATATTAGATATTATGCTTAAAATCAAAGACTCAACAACCGTAATATTTTCAACACATATACTGTCTGATGTTGAAAGAATTTGTGACCATGTTGCCATATTAAATAAAGGAAGCATTGCTCTTAGTGGTACACTTTCAGAAATAAAAAGTATGCACGGAAAAGATAGACTTTTATTGGAGTTTTCAAGTAATGATGAAATCCAAGCATTTAAGTCTAGTAGTAGTATTAAATCCTTACTTAAAGATTCAGAAGAGACTAATATGGAAATTATTTTCCATGGTAAAGATATAAAATCAATACAACAAACAGTTATATCTACACTTGCAGAAATGAATCTTTGTCCAATAAAGATGGAATTAATAGAATTGTCACTTGAAAATTTATTTTTGGAGGTAGTAAAGTGAGAGAATACATAGCATTTACAAAAAAAGAATTTGTAGAGAACATAAGAAATTATAAATTATTTAGTCTGATTACTTTATTTTTAATATTAGGTATAAGTAGCCCTCTTTCTGCAAAATTTATGCCAGACTTGATTGCCCATTTTGCGCCAACTTTAAAAGTTACTGCTGCACCAACTGCTTTAGATTCTTGGACACAATTTTCTAGCAATATCTCTGGTCTTGGCATGAGTTTAACTCTAATTATTTTTTGTAATATTTTATCGAACGAATATTCCAAAGGAACTCTTGTTATTATGCTGACTAAAGGATTGTCACGTTCGTCTGTAGTATTGTCTAAATTTTCTATTGCAGTAATTATTATGACCATTGGTTTCTGGCTGAGCTTTTTATGTACTTATGGTTATACAATGTATTTTTGGCCAACTGCAAATCTTAATCATGTTGTATTTTCAGCATTTAACTTATGGATAATTGGTATTATGTATATTACTATATTAATTCTTGGATGTGTACTATTTAGACCAGCATTTGCAAGTGTATTACTTGTATTAGTAGCAACTATTGTTTTGAGTTTAATTTCTATTCCTAAACAGGTTGCACCTTATACGCCTAATTTTATATTATCAAAAAATATAGATTTGATTTTAGGTAAAGTGACAGCTCCAGAATTTATTATTCCAATCATTGTAACAATCATTATTTCAATAGTGTGTCTGTTATCAGCTGTTATTTTATTTAATAAAAAACCAGTTTAATGATATCTTTATTATAAATATAAATAGCACTGTATTGTGTGAAAATATACTTAGTAATGTATAAGAATATATCTAAGTAAAAAAGATTTGAACTTAAGTTTCAAGTCTTTTTTTGTTTTAGTCGTACTCATTATGTTTTATAATAATTAAATTATTACCTTAAGGAACTGTTTAAAAATAAAAAAGGAGATAGATTATAATCTAGTGATTATCAGTTATTTAAGATATGCTATAAGTATATAGAGCCTAAACTAGTAAAGAGTTAAAACAATGTAGTAAGGAGTTAAAATAATATTGTTTTTATTAAATAAAGATAAGAATCTTTAATTGTGGTAAAATATACTAAAAAATTACTTTAAAAGTGATAAAATTAATTCAAGTAAATATTTTAAAGGGGTGTAGATATGGAAAAGTCAAAAGTATATTTTTGTGATTTATATTCAAATTCGCAAAATAAGAATGTACCAAATAATGTGAGAAGATTGTTTGATAAAGCTGGATTTAAAGATTTAATATCAAAAAATGACCAAGTCGCAATAAAACTTCACTTTGGAGAAAAGGGAAATACTACATATATGAGTCCTGTTGCAGTTAGACAGGTAGTTGATAAGGTTAAGGATTGTGAAGGCAAGCCATTTTTAACAGATACAAATACATTATATACAGGGAGTAGAACAAATTCTGTAGACCATCTTACAACAGCTATAGAAAATGGTTTTGCATATGCAGTGGTAAATGCGCCAGTAATAATTGCAGATGGATTGTACAGTAGAAATTATGAAAATGTACAAATAGATAAAAAACATTTTGAAAGTGTAAAAATAGGTGGGGAAATTTATAATTCTTCTGCCATGATAGTAATGAGTCATTTTAAAGGTCATGAAGCTGCTGGATTTGGAGGAGCATTAAAAAATTTAGCTATGGGATGTGCAAGTGCAGCAGGAAAACAAATGCAACATTCTGATGTTACTCCTGGAGTAAATGAAAAGAAGTGTATAGGATGTGGAAAATGTGTTAATTCTTGCCCAACTAAAGCTATAAGTATAGTAGATAAGAAGGCAGTAATAGACTCTGATGTATGCTATGGTTGTGGGGAATGTCCGACTGTCTGTCCAACTAGGGCAGTAACTATACAATGGGAAAGTGACTCAGATGTATTTGTTGAAAAAATGGCAGAATACGCTTATGGAGCAGTATCAAATAAAAAAGATAAGGTTGGGTATATAACTTTTGTTATGAATGTGACTCCCCTTTGTGATTGTGTACCTTGGTCAGGTAGACCAATTGCACATGATATAGGAATTCTAGCATCAACTGACCCTGTAGCCATTGAGCAAGCATGTTATGATTTGGTTTGTAAGGAAATGGGTCATGATGTGTTCAAACATGAGCATCCTCATGTAAATGGAACTAGAATAATAGACTATGCATGTGAAATGGGAATGGGAAGTAAAGAATATGAATTAATAAAATTATAAGAATAGATAGACTTAAATGCATATAATGATGTAAGAGGAATTTAAAAGTATCAAAGGAGTATGCATTTATGAAAATTTACTATGAAAAAGAAAATAGCAAGAAAGCAAATGTAAACAATATTCCAAGTGTCTTTGCATTTAATTTTCTAAGAAATTTTTTAACAAGTAAAGAATATGAAGAAACTAGAAAAGAATATTTTATAAATAATCTAACAAAGAGTCAAGTTAATCAAGCTATGAAAGATTTAAAGTGGCTTTTTAGAGAGTATGAAGGCTTAGAGATTATTACAATGGAAAGCTTGGATGGAGTAAAAACAAGGATAGTTTTGTAAATTATTAAGAATACTGCTTTAATAATGATATGTATAATATAATTTGTTATACTAATGTCATTTTAAAGCAGTATTTTTTATTTTTAAATAGTAAACCTATATCTAAAATAAAGTTGACCATTAAATAGGAAATATGTAATACTATATATAATAAGTAAACTATGGAAATTAAAAAGGTTGACTAATAGGAGGACATATGAAAGAATACATAATCAAATTAAAAAATAAAGTTTTAAATGGAAAAGAAATAAGTTATAAAGAAGCTTTTAGTTTAATAAATATTGATACAAATAATAAACATGATTTTGATATTTTATTAGAATCAGCAAATGAAATAAGAGAATTTTTTATGGGTAACAAGGCAGATTTATGTACAATAGTAAATGCAAAATCTGGAAAATGCAGTGAAGATTGTAAGTTTTGTGCTCAGTCATCTCATTATAAAACTGGTATTGATGAATATTCATTACTCAATTATGACGTGATTCTAAATAGGGCTAAAGAAATGGAAAGCAAAGGAGTCCATAGATTTTCTTTAGTTACAAGTGGGAAAGGAATGACAGGGGATGAGTTTAATAATATTTTACATATTTATGAAGGTTTAAGAGAGAATACCAGTCTAAAATTGTGTGCATCTTTGGGGATTATAGATTATAATCAAGCTGAAAAATTAAAAGAAGTAGGAGTATCTACATATCATCATAATGTTGAGACATCTAAGGATAATTTTAAAAGCATATGTACAACACATACATATGAAGAAAGAATAAAAACCATCAAAGAAGCTAAAAGAGCAGGTCTAGATGTATGTGTTGGTGGAATAATTGGAATGAATGAGAGCAAAGAACAAAGACTGAAGATGGCATTTGAAATAAAAGAGTTAAATGTGAAGTCATTTCCAATAAATATTTTAAATCCAATTGAGAATACTCCAATGGAAAATTATGATGTATTAGAACCAATGGAAATATTGAAAACAACAGCAGTATTTAGATTTATAATTCCTAATATATATATAAGATATGCTGGTGGAAGATTGTCCTTAAAAGGATATGATAAGGTAGGATTTAATGGGGGCGTAAATTCTGCAATTGTCGGTGATTATTTAACAACTGTAGGAAATGGTATTGAAAATGATAAAAAAATGATTGAAGAACAAGGCTTTAAAATTTAATAGAAATTGCTTAAATTAATTAATATACTTTTTAAGAATTAAAAAAGTATATTAATTTTTTTTTGGAAATCGGCTAATATGCTAAATTTAAATTAATAGTTGAAAATATTTTGAAAAATAAGAAAAATATCAAAATTTGTATAAAGTAGTTGCAAAGCGAAAAAAGATGTGATAGTATCTAGGTAACCGGTTAAGTAAAACGGTTTCCTAAATTGTGGGGGTGAACTTCTTGAGTATAACTATAAAAGAGATTGGCGAATTGGCTGGTGTTTCCAAAACAACTGTGTCAAAAGTCATTAACAATAAAGATGAAAATATAAGTCAAGCAACAAGAGAAAAGATTTTAAAAATAATGAAGGAAAAAAATTATGTTCCAAATAAATTGGCACAAAGTTTAGTGACTAAAAGAACAAATACAATAGGACTTCTTATACCAGATATACGAAATCCATTTTTCACAGACGTATCAAGAGGTGTTGAAGATAAAGCTAATGAGGAAGGCTATAATATAATTTTATGTAATACAGATGAAGATGCCAAAAAGGAATATGAAGGGATAAGAACATTATCAGAAAGAATGATAGATGGAATTATCTTTGCAGCATCGTCAAATACAAACTGGAAAGAGGCAAATTACAAAGATATAAAAATACCAACAGTATTAATTGATAAGAAAATAAGTATGAATAAAGAAACCTTAAAAGGGATAGTCAAAATAAATAACTTTGAGGGTGCATATATAGCTACAAAACATTTATTGGATATTGGACATAAGAAAATAATATATTTAAGTGGTCCACTTCAAAATGAAATAGCAATAGATAGATTAGAAGGATATAAAAAAGCTTTAACTGAGTATAATTTAGATTACAATTCTAATTATGTATTTGAAGGAAAATATAAGATTGAATGGGGGCAAGAATTTATAAAAACTTTAGAAGAGATAGATTTTAATGCGATATTTTGTGCAAATGATTTGATTGCAATAGGTGTTATCAGAGGTCTTCAAGAAAGAGGATTAAATATACCAAACGATGTAAGTGTTGTGGGATTTGATGATATTCAAACTTCTAGTTTAATAAGTCCTCCACTTACAACAGTACGACAACCATCTTATGATATAGGATATAAAGCCAGTGAAATATTAATAAATTGTCTAAGAGGAGATAAGAAAGAATCCTTTGATGAATTAATTTTCAAACCAGAACTAGTGGTAAGAGCTTCAACGAAAGAAAGTAATTAACAGCAAGAAAGGCATAAATAGATATGTAAAGGAGTAATGTAATGGGAAACATAGTTGTCATAGGAAGTGTAAATATGGACATGGTATGTTCTGTAGATAAAAGACCTGAAAAAGGAGAAACAATACTAGGTAATAGTTTTTTTACATCACCTGGGGGAAAAGGTGCTAACCAAGCAGTTTCAGCATCTAAGTTAGGTGCAAATGTAAAAATGATATCTTGTATAGGGGAAGATAGCTTAGGCGAAGAATTGATACGAAATTTTAAAGAGAATAAAATTGATTATAATTTGATAGCTAGAAATAATCAAAAAAGTTCTGGTGTTGCTGTCATAACACTATGTGAAAATGATAATAGTATTGTTGTTGTGCCAGGAACAAATGAGCTAGTAGATATAAATTTAATTAAAAAGAATGAAGAAGAGATAAAGAATGCAGATATAGTATTACTACAGTTAGAGATTCCAATAGAAACAATAAATTATGTAGTAAATTTCTGTTTTGAAAATAAGATAAAGGTTTTATTAAATCCAGCACCAGCAATAAGATTAGATGAAGATATAATAGAAAAAGTAACTTATTTAACACCAAATGAACATGAATATAAGATAGTTTTTGACACAGAGGAAAGTATAGAAGAAGTATTAAAAAAACATCCAAATAAACTTGTAATAACAGAAGGAAAAAATGGAGCTAGATTTTATGATGGCAAAGAAGTAAAACATGTGTCTTGTATAAATGTTGATGTTCAAGATACTACAGGGGCAGGAGATACTTTTAATGGAGCATTGTCAGTAGCTATAACAGAAGGCAAAGACTTATATACAGCGGTAGGGTATGCTGTAGTAGTGTCAGGACTCTCTGTAACAAAATTAGGTGCTCAATCTGGAATGCCTTATAGGGAAGATGTTGAAAAATATTTAGATATTAATAAATAAAAATTAAAATTGTTCAAATCTAAAACTATTAAAAATGGAGGGTAATTATGAGAAAAATTTTATCTTTAGGAATTGTTGCAACACTAGCAGTAGGAATGTTAACAGGATGTTCAATGGATGGACCAAGTAAATCAGAAAAGAAGGATAGTTCAGCTAAGAAAGATTTAACTATAGGAGTATCTACAATAACTCTTCAACATCAATTTTTTATAGACATTGACGAAGGGATAAAAGAAAAAGCTAAAGAACTAGGTGTAAAAGTCATAGTAAATGACCCAGACCAAGATGTAGCTAAGCAAACATCAGCTATAGAAGATTTTATACAACAAGATGTAGATGGAATGATAGTACTTGGAACAGACAACTCAGCTATAGTACCAGCTGTAGAAGGAGCATTTGAAAAAATGCCTGTAGTTACAGTAGATGCTGTATTAAATACTGAAAATATTACAAGTTATGTTGGAACAGTTAGTTATGATGCTGGTAAAAAATTAGGCGAATACACTAAAAAGTACATAGATGAAAACTTAGGTGGGAAATCAGAAATTGCAATAGTAACAGATTTAAAATCTCAAATACAAATGCAAAGAATAGATGGATTTAAAGAAGCATTAAAAGGTTCAGCTAATGTTAAAATATTAAACTCACAACCAGGATATGATAGAGAAGAATCTCTTAATACTGTAGAAAACTTAGTTCAATCTAATCCAAATGTAGACATAATATATGCAACAGCTGAAAATAGTGTATTAGGAGCTAAAGCTGCACTTGAATCTGCAAAAAATAAGGATGTTAAGATTGTAGGATTTGATTTAACTGATGAAGCAGCAACTGGAATAACAGATGGAACTGTTCTTGATATGATTCAGCAACAACCTAAAGAAATGGGACGTTTGGCAGTAGAAGCAGTAGTAAAGGCTATAAAAGGTGAAAAGGTAGAGAAAAATATACCAGTACCAGCTTTACTTTATGATAAAGAAAATATAAAAGACTTTAAGAATTAATAAAAAATAAGATTATTTAAAAGAAATCCTATCTAAAAAGGAGTGTCATTATGAGTAATATAATTCTAAAGTTAAGTAATATTGCTAAGGAATTTCCTGGAGTTAGGGCGT
The DNA here is from genome assembly GCF_020657755.1 of Clostridioides sp. ZZV15-6388. Classification (NCBI taxonomy): domain Bacteria; kingdom Bacillati; phylum Bacillota; class Clostridia; order Peptostreptococcales; family Peptostreptococcaceae; genus Clostridioides; species Clostridioides sp. ZZV15-6388. The sequence continues at coordinate 56,384 of NZ_JAGWCU010000016.1, forward strand.
TAGATAATGTTAATTTTGAGTTATTTCATGGCGAAATTCATGCACTACTGGGTGAAAATGGTGCTGGTAAATCAACAATGATAAAGATTTTAACTGGTGCACATGCAAAGACTTCTGGTAAATTTATTTTTGAGGGAAAAGAAATAGAAAATATATCACCGGATATTTCTAAAAAAATAGGTATAAATGCCATATATCAAGAATTAACAGTATTTGATGAATTGACAGTAGCACAAAATATTTTTATGGGAAAAGAAATAAGTGGCAAGGTCTTAACTAATGATAAAAAAATGAATGAAGAATCTAAAAAGATTTTTGACAATATGGGAATAGATATAAATCCAAGTAGCTTAGTCAAAGAACTTAGTATAGCTCAAAAGCAAATGGTTGAAATCGCAAGAGTTTTATCATCAGAAACTAAGGTCTTAATAATGGATGAGCCGACATCTTCAATAAGTAAAAAAGAAACTGAGATACTTTTTAGACTTATAAATGATTTAAAGAGTAGTGGAGTTAGTATAATATATATTTCTCATAGAATGGAAGAGCTTTTTGAGATTTGTGACAGAATAACTATAATGCGAGATGGGAAAACGATTTCGACTTTGAATACCAAAGAAGTATCATCTGAGGAAGAATTAGTTAATTTAATGATAGATAGAAAATTAGACCAATTTTTCCCTAAAAGAAAAGTAGAAATCAAAGAAGAAATTATGAGGGTAGAAAATCTAACTAAAAACAATGTTTTTAATAATGTCAGTTTTAACATAAGAAAAGGCGAAATTTTAGGAATAGGTGGACTAGTTGGAAGCAAGAGAAGTGAAATCGTAGAAGCTATATTTGGACTTAGAACATATAACTCTGGGAAAATATATTTAAATAATAAAGAAATTAAATTCAAAACACCATCAGATGCAATTGAAAATGGTTTAGGGTTGATAACAGAAGATAGAAAAGGTACTGGATTATTTTTACAGATGAGTGTCAAAGAAAATACAACTATGGCGGGATTAAAGAAAGTATCTAAATTTAAATCAGTTATAGACAGAAAAAAAGAAAAAGAAGTTTTAGAAAAATACATAGAAGCTTTAAAAATAAAGACTCCACATATGAATCAGGTTATACAGAGTTTAAGTGGTGGTAACCAACAAAAAGCTATAATAGCCAGATGGCTTTTATTACAACCAGACATATTAATTATGGATGAACCAACTAGAGGTATAGATGTAAATGCTAAAGCAGAGATATACAATCTAATGGGTGACTTGGTAGAGGATGGTGTAAGTATCATAATGATATCTTCAGAGATACCAGAATTGATATCAATGAGTGACAGAATAATGGTTATGAGAGAGGGTCATATAAGTGGCTTTTTAGAAGGTGAAGAAATGGTTGAAAATAATGTATTAAAATTGGCTTTTGGAGGTAAAATTAATGAGTTCAATAACTAAGCATAAAGAGAATACTTCATCTCCATTATTATCAAAATTAACAAGTGTATTTAAAGACCAGGGGAGTGCAGCTATAGGACTTGTAATAATTTTTATAATAATGAGTGTAGCTTCATCTAATTTTTTAACTTTAGATAATTTAATTAATGTTGGAAGACAAATATCAATAAATGCAATTCTTGCAGTAGGGATGACTTTTGTAATAATTACAGGAGGAATAGACTTAAGTGTAGGAGCAGTAATTGCTTTAGTAGGTACATTCTGGGCTACAACAGTAGTAAATTATAATGCACCCATATGGGTAGGCATGTTACTTGCATTAGCAATTGGAACAATACTAGGTGTCATAAAAGGTGCAATTATTTCAACACAAAAACTACCACCATTTATCGTAACTTTAGCTATGTTGACGATAATAAGTGGAGCAAGTTTTGTGTTTACAGGAGGGAGACCTATATCAGTAAACACAGATGCATTTAAGATGCTGGGTAGAGGATATGTTGGACCAATACCAATACCAGTTATAATTATGATTATAGTTGTAATAGCAGGACATTTTCTCTTAAAAAGAACTGATTTTGGACGCCATGTACATGCTGTAGGTGGGAATGAAGAAGCAGCTAGACTATGTGGAGTAAAGGTAAATAAAGTTATAGTTAAAGTGTATGCATTAGCTGGATTATTAACAGCATTAGCTGGAATAATATTATCTTCACGTTTAGCATCAGGTTCACCAACTGTTGGAGATGGAGCAGAATTGGATGCTATAGCAGCGGTTGTGCTTGGAGGTACTAATATGATGGGTGGTTCTGGTTCTATAGTAGGTACATGTATAGGTGTTGGAATAATAGGAATATTGGGAAATGGATTAAACCTATTGAGTGTATCTTCATATAATCAGATGATTATAAAAGGTTTGGTAATGTTATTTGCTATATGGATAAATAACATAAAATTAAAAAAGTCAGCTAAAGCAAAATAATAAATCTTGGGAGGAAATATGAAAAAAATTCTCTTAGATACATTAAATAGTAACAAACAAGAATATATAGATTATTTAAAAGAGCTTGTAAGTATCAAAACCGAAGATGTAGGTCATGGAATACTAGGTGGATTTGAAAAGGAAGGTCAAGAATATATTGAAAAACTTGCAAATTCCATAGGGTTTAGTGTAAATAGACAAGAAATGAGCGAAGATTTAATTAAAAAGGCAAAAGACATATATAAAGAAGGTAATCTAGGTCACAATTATGATGATAGATATAATTTAATATGTAAGTACAGTGATAATTTGCCTGGTAAGACAATAGTTTTTAATGGTCATGTAGATACTATGCCACCTGGTGATATAAAAAAGTGGAGATATAATCCATATTGTGCTACAGAAGATAAAGGGAAGCTTTATGGACTTGGAACTGCAGATATGAAATCTGGTCTAATAGCCTCAATATTAGCTGTAAAACTTATAAAAGATAGTGGCTTAAATATACCTGGCAATATAAAGGTAATGTCAGTGGTAGATGAAGAAGGCGGAGGAAATGGAACTATAAATGCAGTTATGAATGGCATTGATGGAGACTATTGTGTAATTTGTGAACCATCAGAAAAGGACATAATAATTGCACATATGGGATTTGTATTCTTTGAGGTTGAAGTTAAAGGTGTATCTCTCCACTGTGGAAGCAAGTGGGAAGGTGTAAACGCTATAGAAAAAGCGATGTTATTACTTCAAGATATAAAAGAGTTAGAACATAATTGGCTTATGAAATATAAGCATGCTTTATTACCTCCACCTACAATAAATTTAGGTGTAATAAATGGTGGAACAGCAGGCTCTACTGTACCAGATAAGTGTGTATTTAATTTATGTGTACATTTCTTGCCAAATACAATGAGTTATGAGCAAGTTGTAGACGATATAACTAAGGTTATAATGACAAGAGCTGATGGAGATTTATGGCTTAAAGATAATAAACCAGAGATAAACATATATCAATCAGGATTAGGTTTTGAGATGGACAAGCAATCTGAATTTATAGTTAATACTCAAAAGATATTAGAAGAAACCTTAGAAAGAAAGTTAAATATAAAAGGGTCAACGGCTGGAAATGATGCGAGACTGATGAAAAACTTAGCTAAAATTCCAACATTAATATTAGGTCCAGGTTCAATAGAACAATGTCATGCGATAGATGAGTATGTTGAAATTCAAGAGTATTTAGACAGTATACTTATGTATGCCAGTCTAATATTAAACTTATAAAAGTAGGAGGAATATATAGATGAAAAAAGTATTAATAGTAGGGGAATCATGGGTAAAAAATATAACTCATATAAAGGGATTTGACACATTTGTTACAACACATTATGAAGAAGCAGTAAAATGGTTAAAAGAAGCAGTGGAGTCTGGAGGATATGAAGTAGTTCATATGCCTGCACATGTAGCAGCAGACAGCTTCCCACACAAATTGGAAGAGTTAAATGAGTATGATTGTATAATATTATCTGATATAGGTTCTAATACATTCTTATTATCTAATAGTACATTTATAGATTGTAATAGTAATCCGGATAGACTTGAATTAATCAAAGAGTATGTAAATAGTGGTGGAGCATTAATCATGGTAGGTGGATATATGTCATTTACAGGTATAGATGCAAAAGCTAGATTTGGAGAAACTGCTATCAAAGATGTATTGCCAATAACAATGATAGATAAAGATGATAGAGTTGAAAAACCAGCAGGAATAACTCCAGTTGTTGTTGATTCTGAACATCCAGTTTTAAAAGATATACCAAAGGAATGGCCACAGTTCTTAGGATATAATAAGACAATAGCTAAAGATAATTGTCCTGTACTAGCGACTATTGGAGGAGACCCATTTGTAGCTATTGGTGAATTTGGAAAAGGAAAATCTGCTATCTTTAGTTCTGATTGTGCACCTCATTGGGGTCCAAGAGAATTTACTGATTGGAAATATTATAATAAATTATGGGTTAATATGCTTGATTGGTTAACATGCTAAAAATTTTATAAATTTAAAAGACCTCTTACTTGATAAAATGAAACTTACAAGTCAAGAGGTTTTATTGTATAAAGTAGCTGTACAATAGAAAATATTTTTAAATCAGTTATTTTGGTTAGTAATTGATAAGTTATTAGAAATAAGGAGGTTTATACGATTAATATGAGTGATTTAAATAAAAAGTTTTTAGTTGAATATATAGATGAGATACAGGAAGAGTTAAGAGATATATCAGATAAAATATGGAAAAATCCAGAACTTCAATATAAAGAATATTATGCTTCAAACTTACAAAAAGAATATTTAAAAAAACATGATTTTAGTGTAGATGAATTAGAGGATATGGATACAGCATTTGTAGCTAGCTATGGAGAAGGTAAACCAGTTATAGCAGTTTTGGGAGAATATGATGCCTTAGGTGGTTTGTCTCAAAGAGTATCCATTACAAAAGAACCTATTTCAGATGGTGGTGCAGGTCATGGTTGTGGACATAATTTACTTGGTACAGGTTCAATAGGAGCTGCAATTGCAATAAAGGAATTAATCAAACTAAAAAAATTGAAAGGAACTATAAAATACTATGGATGTCCAGCAGAAGAAGATTTGTCAGGAAAAGTATTAATGATAAAAAAAGGCTTCTTTAATGGAATCGATTGTACATTTAGTTGGCATCCATTTGATATAAACACTCCAATAAGAATTCCAACACTTGCTAATTATTCTGTAAAATTTAGATATAATGGGATTAGCGCTCATGCAGCACAAGCTCCTTATAACGGAAGAAGTGCACTTGATGCAGTGGAACTTATGAACATAGGTTGTAACTATTTAAGAGAGCATATATTTGATAGCTGTAGAGTTCATTATGTAACTACTAATGGTGGAAAAATGCCAAACATAGTTCCAGACTATGCAGAAGTATGGTATTACATAAGAGGAGTTAAAATGGAGCATGTAAGAGATGTATTTGACAGAATTGTTGATATAGCAAAAGGAGCAGCATTGATGACTGGTACTAGTATGGAATATAATATTATAAGTGGAGTATATGACTATATTCCAAATACAATATTAACAGATGTTTTATCACAAAACATGAAATTGATAGGAGTGCAAAAGTATGATGAAGATGACTACTATTTTGCAAAAAAATTAGCTGAAACAGTGTCTATAGACAAAAGAATTAGTGTTTCTAGTGTATTGAGTGGAAACAAGGAGATTACTAAGATGAATCTACATGATGAAGTTACAGATGATACCTTTACTCATAATAACTGTATATCACTGTCATTAGATATTGGAGATGTTAGTTACATAACTCCCACAGCACAATGTTCTTGTTCAGTTTGGCCTATTGGTATTTCTGCTCATACATGGCAATCTTGTGCTAGTGCAGGTTCTGACATGGGATTTAAAGCGATGTTGTTAGCATCTAAATCTATAGCATGTTCAATAAATGATGTAATGCTTGATGAATCTATTGTAAATAAAGCAAAAAAGGAATTAAAAGATACTTTAGGCAGTTTTGAATATACTCCAATCATTTAAAAACTAATTTAATGTAAGTAAGATTGAATTGTATGAAATAGTATAAATATATATTGCGAGCCACAGGAATAATTAAATTCTAAGACACAAACAGAAGTAAAAATAATTGATTATGATGGATATACATATACTTTAAAAGAAATACAGGAAAATTATTTATCGGAGTTGAAGGAAAAGAATTTAATTTCATGCTCAATAAAAGGACTTATAATTTATAAGTCCTTTTATTATATTTATTCTTTGTTTGTAATTAATCTGATTATCTTAGGTTCAGTTAAATTATAGATTCCTCTGAGAAACAACATGTCACCTATTATTAAAAATATGTAAGAATAGTTTATAAATATTTGATTTTCAATATTATTTATTATATCCATTTTATGGATGGATGAGGAACGGCTCTGCCTTCCTTAGTTACAGATGCTGTAGAGAAACCAATTGTACAGGCATCAAATCCATATTCACCTGTTGGTATTCCTAAAATATCGCAAAAATCTTTATTATTACTTAATCTTCCTATTATACTAACAAGTTCAAAACCTAATCCTAAAGCAGTTGCTTTAAGCCACATATTCTGCATAACATGAGATAATGACTTTTGTTCTATGGCTGGTATTCCACGACGTTCTGCCACAATAATAAGATAAGGTGCTGTCCCTACACCAAGAACCCCTTTTTTAACTTGCATCTTTAAGGAAGTAATGAAGGATTGTAGAGTGATGTCGTTCTCCGCCTCCTTCTCATGGGTTGATATTTGAGTTTTAATAACATCAACAAGAATAGTTTTTATTTTATCCATTTGTAAACTGTTATTTGAGATAACAAAAAAATGTCTAAAATCTGTTTGTTTTGCTACTGCAAGTATTGCATAAGGTGCAAGTCTTCCAGTTTCAATTATTTTTTCAACTAGTTCTTTTGAAGGTATTTCTTTTGTAAAACTTCTTATGGATCTTCGAGTTCTTAACAGCATATCCAAAACTTCATTAACATTGTTTTTATCTAAATTGTTCATTTTTATCCTCCATTAATACTATTCTTAAGATATCCTATAATGCATCCATATAAAGGCGAAATTTTCGGTCATATTAAACATTTACTTCAAATTAATTCGCTATTTTTTATGAACACGTTGTTGATTAATAACCTATATGTATATTATAATATTTATATTGATTTATGCAATGAACAATAATATTTAAATTGTTAAGTAATAAACATTTACTATAAAATTGTTAATTAAAATTAAAAAAATTTATATAGAATGAGGGAATAATTCATGAAAAAAGTATCTATTGATAGAAGAACAATACGTACTAAAAAAATGATTAGGTCTGCATTAGCAGAGTTAATAGACGAGAAAGGATTTAACAATATATCAGTTACTGACTTAACTCAAAGGGCGGATATAAATAGAGGAACCTTCTATCTGCATTATGTTGATAAGTATGACTTGTTAGAGAAGATTGAAAATGAAATAATACAAGAAATTGAAGAAGAGACTAAGCACCTTGATTCAGTCAACATGATGAATATAGATGCCTCAAATGAACCCCTTCCATTTATGGTAAAGCTTTTTGAATATTTTAGAAAAAATTCGGTAATTATTAAATCTATTTTAGGTCCCAAAGGTGACCCTACTTTTGAAAGAAAAATAAAAAGATTTATTGAAATCAATTTGTTTGAGAAACAAAAGTTAAAAAATTTTAACATAGATGAAGCAGTAATTTCAGAAGAATATTTTATACAATATATACTTTCAGCGGACTTAGGTGTAATTCAGTATTGGCTTGAAAAAAACATGAAAGAATCTCCTGATGAAATGGCACTGATACTTGCTAGAATGTCGTTACTCGGTCCATTAAGGGCAGTAGGTATTCGTAAAGATTCATAAAAACAATTTTAATAGATATTATTTTGAAAAGGTTCACACAAGACACTGTTTCAGAAATGATAAAAATTACGCCTCAACACATGTCGAATTTTGAGACTGGCAATTCTAGTGTTAGCCTACCGACTTTGGTTGCGATTGATAATATTTTAGGCGTATCAATCTATGATAGTTAGATATATAGAGTTATCTTATGGAAGAAGAGCAAATGGTAAAAGTGGAACTTTTAAAAACAGAATTAAAAGTAATAAATGAGAGCTTATCGAAAAATAAAGATTCAGATATAACAATAGATGAGGTTGTAACTAAATCACTACCTAACATAACATTCTTAGTAATATCTTTTATATGCTCCATGATAGGTAAATTATCAAATGTATATCTATCCATATGTAAACCTCTAAAATAACTACTAAAGTAGCCTTCTGATAGTTATAAATAAACCCTTTAGAATTAATATTTTTATTTATCTTGCTTCCAACCTAATAACTCATTAGGAGAACACTTGAGAGTCATGCAAATTTTTTCTAATGAATCAAATTTAATAGATATCACAAGATATGTATTGTACACAATTTAATTATTGACAACCATTGTTGCATATAATTAATATAGTAAGTGTAAGTGTAAGTGTAAGTGTAAGTGTAAAATATTGGTAGCAATTAAAAATAGAAAACATATTAAAAATATTTCATACAAATAAAAAAATAACCCAAAATCAACTTAGTAAAATAACTAATATAAGTCAAAGTTATATATCAAAATTAGAGAGAGAATGATTTTATCATAGTCCAACAGCAACACTGATACTTAAATTGACAAAAGCACTCGAAGTTGATGCCTTAGAGTTAACAAGATATTTTAGTGAAAAAGATATATTAAAACCATCAGAAAAATAGTTCTAAACAATGAATTATAATTTTATTAATGATATAATAATAATTAACAAAAAATAGAAAAAGAATGAGTTCATGTTTGATGGCATACACTCATTTTTTCACTAATAAAACAATAGAGTCAATTAAGTATACATTTATGTAAGTCACAATACTTTTTATAAACCACAAAGAAGTATTGAGAATATAAAAGAGTTAAATGTGATATTTATAGATATAGATTGTTACAATACAAATTATAATTTATATAAAAAGTAGTACAAAAAGGAGTATTTATGTTTGGATATGTTAAAATAAACAAAATGGATTTAACATTTAGAGAATATGACCATTACAAAGCTTATTATTGTGGGCTATGTAAATATTTAAAAAGAAATCATGGAGAAATTTCTAGATTTTCTCTGAATTATGATATAACCTTTTTAATTGTTTTATTAACAGCAGTATATAAGCCAGAGTCTACAAATACAGAAGAAGTGTGTGTAGTTAGTCCATTTAAGAAGAAAAAGATAATCATAAATGATATTACAGAATATGCAGCAAGTATGAATGTTCTTTTAACGTATTATAAATTGGAAGATAATTTAATTGATGATAAACGCATAAAAGATAAATTAGCATATTATATATATAAAAACAAATTAAACTTAGCCTATGAGAAATATCCTGAAAAAGCTGAGTATATAAAGCAACAATTAAATGAATTAAATAAGTTGGAAAAGGACAAAAATATAAATATAGATGAAGTGTCTAATGTCTTTGGAAATATAATGGGAGAAGTATTTGCGTATAAAAAAGATGAAAATGAGAGAAATCTAAGAATGATAGGTTTTAATATAGGTAAATATATATATTTATTAGATGCATACGAAGATTTAGACGAAGATTTTAAGAAAGGAAGATATAATCCTTTTATAGAATATATAGATAAAAATGATGAGTTAAAAGAAAAAGTTAAAAAAATAATTGTAACATCATTAGGTTTTTTAGCTAGGGGAATTGATAATTTAAATCTAAATAAAAACGTTGGAATAATAGAAAATATAATTTATTCTGGGGTTTATTTAAGATACATGAATATATTAGAAAGTAGAGGTGGAAATAATGTACAGTAATACTTATAATAATGAAAATTTTATGAGAGCAAGAGCTTTTATGGAAAATAGTGAATTTAAAAAAGCCTATGATTTTTTAAAAACATTAACTGACAAATGTGCAGAGTGGTATTATCTAACTGGTTTTTCTGCGATGAATATTGGATATTATGAAGAAGGAGAAGACTTCTTAAAGAGAGCAAAATTCATGGAGCCTGAAAATCAGGAATACAATGATGCACTTAGAAGTTATACACAATATAGAAATGAATATAACAATAGAGCTGATAATTATAATAGAAGAAGACGTAATGATTTAGATGGATGTTGTTGCTGTTGTTGTGATGACTGCTGTTGTTTAGGTGATGATTGTTGTGAAAACTGCGCTAAACTTTGGTGTCTAGATTCATGTTGTGAATGTTTTGGTGGAGATTTAATATCTTGTTGTTAGGATGATAAATATGAGTATAAAAGTTGCTTATGGAGGAGTTTTATTAGCATTAAATGTAATACTGTTAACTCTTACAAATATTATTCCTGTAAATACATTGTTTATCATGGGGTTAGCATCACTTTTAGTATCAATTGTAATAATGGAATGGGGATTTAAAAGTGGCATTGCTTTTTATATAGGTTCTGTAGTATTAGGATTTATAGTAATGGCAAGTAAATCTCAATGGATTGTATATTCCCTTACTTTTGGGATATATGGTATTGTTAAATATTTTATAGAAAAAGATAGGTCAATATATATTGAGTATCTTATGAAATTAGTATTTGCAAACATAATGATAGTTATATTGTATTTTATATTAAGGGCAATAGTTTATATTCCAATAAATATTATTATAGTAGCCTCATTTGAGGTAGCCTTTATAATATACGATTATGTATATAGTTCCTTTATAGATTATTACAATAATAGACTAAGAAAGATGTTATTTAAAAATAACAACTGACCTAATGTTTTACTTTAGAATGATTTTAATTTGTATATGAGTAATACATTTGTGAAGGTACATTGAAATATAAAAATAGAATTAACATATGTATGAGTTTGTTTAATAAAAAAGGCTTTGATTTTTATGTCAGAGTCTTTTTGTGTTCTCATCTAGTATTTAAAAATTTTGATAATAGCAATTTTTTTATTTAAAATAAAAATAAAGGATATCATTCTAATGATGACATCCTTTATTATAATAAGACTTTTGTTATATAAGTCTTTAAAATAACTAATATAAATTAAATATCCACTATATTCACATCTGTAGATAAAGAATATATAATGTCTTTTCTTTCTACTATTATTTCAACATTTTTAGAAATTTCCTTGTTAAGTGATATTTGAGCCAAAAGTTCTTTTGTAGGATTTATTGCGATTGGATTTCCAACTCTTTTTAGCATATTTATATCGCCATTAGTATCTCCATAAGCGTACGAATTTGATAGGTCTAAATCATATTTTACAACAAAGTCATTTATAGCGTTATTTTTACTTATAGAATCCCACATTGGTATGACTGTTCCTGTAAATATATTATCTTCAAACACATAATCACTTCCTAAGAAGTCAGTTACATTGTACTTCTGAGCCATTTTTTCAACTAAAAATCCAGGACTACCAGATATAAAGATAACTATATGACCCTGATTTAAATGCCAATCTATTCTTGAACGTGTATATTTATAAACTCTATCTGCCTTTAATTTAATTACCTGGTCACTTGTAAAATTAATGCAAGTTTTATCTAAGCCTTTTAAGGAGTCAACATAAAGATTACATATCTCTAATAGGTAATCATCATAGTTGCCTTGCCTTTTATCCCAATCCATAAACGTATCTCTAGCGTGTTTATACCAATTTTTTTGGTCAATTATATCATATTTAATTAATTTCTTAAAATGTTCAACCATAAGAGAGTCCCTATAAAGAGTACCATCTATATCAAAAAAAGCTGCTATATTTTTCATAAAAACCACCTCAATTAATCATTTCCTTATATTATATTATAAATTGTACCTAAGTTGTTAAAATATATGTATAATAATTTATATATTAAAAAATAAAGATTTTAAATTTTAAAGGACGTGATTGTATGAATTTTAATTTTGCAAAGGTTACAAATTCTAGACTTATGGGGAGCTTGGGTCTTATAATAAATTGGATAGACAATAAAAAAAATCACTTTTGTCAATATTTTTTATTGGATGCAGAAGGGTTAGGTTTGGCGGATTATGTGAGTTTGAAAAATCCAACACAAGAAGAAGCTTATAGAGAAGAAGAAAGATTAATGGGTGGATTTGGCTCAGATAGAATTGGATTAACAGAGGAGGAATCTCTGTTTTTAGTATCTTATTTTGGAAATAAGAATATTTGTTATAACAAGATATTACCAGGAGATAAATGTGAATACATTGACATTATAAAAAATTATAAAACAGATTTAACTATAGAAAAATTATATAATAAAATATGTAAAAGAGTTGATGAGGAAGTTGAATTCATAAACTATATGACTATGAGGTTTATAGCATGGGACAGAGAAAGTTTAAGATACTTTTCTGGAAGTGACGAGATTGCAAATATGCATATTACAAATATCAATGGTACTTTGCTTAAAAATACAGTAAGCAATAAAGGACAAGGTAGGTATATTAGCGAGGCTTTATATGAAGATAATGATGGGTATTATACATGTAAAATAGCCTTTTGTATAAGTAAATGTAATGAGACTGGCTTTAAAATTAATTCTATGCTAGTAACAGATAAAGAGCCTATGTACGACTTTGAAGTTTTTGATGAAATTTCTAAGAGTGAATTTGTAAGTGTATATAGTGTAAGTTCACCCGAGGAGTTTGCAAAAGTATTTTATGAAGAAAATCCGTTCTTATTAAAAAGTAATATGAATGAAGGGATATTTTTTACTAGATTTAATTTTAATAATGACCATGTTAAAGAAAATGTATATATAATAAATAATGATATGAAAGCTATATATTACTTAATGGGAAACAAGTTTTTTATAGGGACTTATAGTGATAATGATTGTAATTGCATTAATGAAATAAGTCAGTCTAATTATAGCAAATACATTAAATTTGAGGAGAGATTTTTCTTTGAGCAAAATGCTTTATACGATTTTGCAGAGTCAGATTCAATAGACTTTGATGACTTTTTGGAATAATATATGATTTTGGACATTATTTAAGCGAGATTAACTGAATTTAATCTCGCTTAAATTTATTTCTATAATATTGGGGGAATATTATGAGGAATACATTTATTATTGTGGTCAATTATTAAAATTTTATACAATTTATATAAAAATATTTTATTTCTTTTTTTAATAATATTTGTCAATATTGGTTTTTAGCATACCATATCTAAACATATTACTATATATAGGGAGTAAGATATATTTTATGATGAAGCTATGAAGATTTATAATGAAAATAAAATAATATTAAAGAGTTATGAATGATAGTTATAATAAAATTACAAGCTTTTATTTATTTGTAAATATATTAGAATCATACCAACTATCAAGACGGATGAACTTAAATGGCTGATGTATATAGACTGATTGTTCAGGACAATTATAAATACATCTCATGCACAAACAACAACTCCAATTAAATTTGACTTTATCCCTGGTAATACTTATATTATGTTTAGGACAATTATTGGCACATTTACCACAGTGAGTACAAGTATCTTTAACATAGAAAAACTTACCTAAAATACGAGCACCATACCACTCTAATCTACCAAAAAAAGCTAAAAATTTTACTGAAGTTCTACTAGTTGGTAGATGTGAGATTCGATTTATTAAATTATGTACAGTAATAGGTATTTTTTTATCTGCTTCATTAATAAGCTCTTTTGTTTTTTGGTCATCATATTTAACCATAAAATTTGAGGGCATAGCAAACAATTTATTATAAAATACTTTGAAACCTTTAGCATTCAATCTTTTGATTAGTAAATTGGATGAAGCATAATTTATATAATGTTCTTCTCCAGCTGTATGAATTATGAATGTATCCATAGAGTCTATTTTTGGTAAGTGTTTTACAAAGTCTAATACAATTTGAGGTGCGTTAAAGGAATGTACTGGATAAGCTATTCCTACTGAATCATATGATGTTAAATGAATATTAGACATCTTGATATTTTCAATCCTTATGCAATCAACATAAGTCTGTTGATTTTCAAATTCTTGTTTTATTCTATTTACAATATATCTTGTCATACCAGTTCCAGAGAAGTAAAATACACATATTTTATTCAAAACAATACCTCCTATAAATAAGATAATAACTTGTTAGAGTCATTATAACATAGAGCTAATAGATTTGATTAAAAAATAGCTACACACACTCGTGACTTTAGTCATGAGTGTGTGTAGCTAAAATAGTCAGCATAGGGAAACTTATATGTAGAGATAGGATAGAACCTATCCAATACTACTTGAATTGCTGGAAACCCCTAAAGCTAAGCAAACTAAAACATAAGGATGAAATAGACCTAAGTGTGAAAGTTACGAAAGTAGAAAAAATTGGTTAGATGGTATAAGGTTAAACCCTAAGTACTTTAAAATGGGCAATCAGCAAGTAAGCTCCGAATAGGAAAAACTTCAACGACTATTCCTCTTGAGGGAAGTACACTACAAGCTATCGGTAGTGGGTAGACTTTAACGGATAATGCCGAAGGATAAGAATAAATATAAAAACCTTTAAAATACTTCTTTTAAATAATTATACATGTTAATATTGTGATGGGTGGAATATATTAATAATCAGAAAAAACAAGTAAAGTGAGATGGTAGTAGTGGAAAAAGCTTATAAGTTTAGAATGTATCCAAATAAAAAACAGCAAGAGTTAATTAACAAAACTTTTGGATGTTGTAGATTTGTATATAATAAATATCTTGCTAAAAGAATAGAAGTTTATGAAAATGATAAAGAAACTTTTACTTATAAACAGTGCAGTTCTGATTTGACCGATTTAAAAAAAGAATTAGAGTGGCTTAAAGAACCTGACAAATTTTCACTACAAAACACCTTAAAAGATTTAGAAAACGCATATAAAAAATTCTTTAAAGAAAATGTAGGATTTCCTAAATTTAAATCAAAGAAAACTAATAGATTTTCATATAGAAATCCATTTAAAATTCAATAAAAAAATCAGATAAAATAAAATTTTATCTGATTTTTTTGTATACATTTATTTTATTAGATTATGTTAATATTTTTTGACTAAATAAAAGGATATTCAATCAAAATTTTATACCTATAATAATATTGGGGGAATATTATGAGGAATACATTTACTATTATGTTCAATTATTAAGGTCTTATACAATTTATTTAAAAAATAAAAATATTTTACATTTCTTCCTCATCAAACTCCTCAATATTAGTTTGTGGTATACCTTGTATAGACATATTACTAGAACCATAAGGAGTCGGATACATGTTAGAAGGCATATTACTAGGCATAACTACAGGCATACCATTCATTGTATTATGACATATAACACCTGGTATCATCATAAGTACATTAGGAGGCATATTTTGATTACATGATAAGTTAGGAATACCCATGTTATTCATATTATACCCCATATTATTCATGTTGCTAGACATGTTGTTAGGCATACCCATATTGTTATTCATGTTGCCAGACATATTGTTAGGCATACCCATATTGTTATTCATGTTACCAGATATGTTATTAGGCATACCCATATTATTATTCATGTTACCAGATATGTTATTAGGCATACCCATATTATTATTCATGTTACTAGACATGTTATTAGGCATACCCATATTATTATTCATGTTACCAGACATGTTGTTAGGCATACCTATATTGTTATTCATGTTACCAGACATATTAGTAGGTACACCCATATTGTTCATATTATTAGATGTATTATAGTTCATGTTGTTAGGCATATTGTTTGGATTAGATGTGTTGTAGTTCATATTTCCAGATGTATTATTTGTGTTAGGCAAGTTGTTTGGAGAATTACTACTTTTAGGATAATTATTTACGCTATTAGGATAAATGTTACTTATGTTCTGATTATTAGGTATTTTTGTATAACCACTAGGGATTTGTGGGTCATTTCTCAACTCATCTTGGGGAATTTCTTCGTTAGTAATATAATCTGCATAATTAGCCGGGTCTAAGTAAGGCATGTAACTAGTATCTAAGTTCTTTTTTTTCTTATTACTCATATTAAACTTGCACCTCCTAGAAAAACTATAAAAAAGTTTACAAAAACTTATTCTAATAATATATATATTAAAAAAGTCCATAATATGTGCATTCTAATTATTATTAAATAAATAAAAAAATATTGTTGCGAAATCAGATATAATAGCATATAATGAACATATGAACAGTTATTCATATATTAAAATAATGGAGGATTATACAATGAGAGAAGAGATAAATGATTGTAGTTGTAATATAATACATGAGGAAATAGTAACAGAAGCTAAGTCAACTATGCCAGATGAAGAAATGTTATATGATTTAGCAGAATTATTTAAAGTATTTGGAGATACTACTAGAGTAAAGATATTATATGCATTATTTGCAAATGAAATGTGTGTATGTGATATAGCAAGTTTATTAAATATGACTCACTCTGCAATATCTCACCAGCTTAGAGTATTAAAACAGGCTAGGTTAGTAAAATTTAGAAGAGATGGAAAGACAGTATATTACTCATTAGATGATAGCCATATAAGTCAAATATTTGACTGTGGATTAAATCATATTAGAGAGACTTATAAATGATAAATGAGAGGAGTGAATATATATGGAAGCAAATAATATAATTAAAAAGGAATTTGTATTAGGAGGATTGAATTGTGCACATTGTGCAGAAGAGATTAACAACAAAGTTTCTAAGCTACAAGAGGTTAAGTCTTCTAATCTAAATTTTATAAATAAAAAACTTACAGTAAATATAGAAAATAGTTTTGATGAAGAAAATACTATAGAAAAGATAATAGAGATAATAGATTCAACAGAACCAGGACTTAATATACAAATAAGCTCTAAAGACAATACAATAGCCAACAAAACATCAACTAAAAAGGAGCTTATATTAGGAGGATTAAATTGTGCACATTGTGCAGAAGAGATTAACAACAAAGTTTCTAAACTAAAAGAGGTTGAATCTTCTAATTTGAATTTTGTAAATAAAAAACTTACAGTAAACATAATAAGTACTTTTGAAGAAGATGCTGTTATAAATAAAATAAAAGAAATAATAGACTCAACAGAACCAGGCCTTGATATACAAGTAGAGTCTTCTGATAAAACAAAATCTAGAACGGTTGAAAAGTCAGAAACTGTGAGCGATACAAATAAAAAAGAATTAATTCCACTTATAATAGGAGCTCTTGTATATATTTTTGGTATATATCAAACAGCAACAGGATTTGAAAGTCAATTTAGCAATATAGTATTTATAGTTGCTTATGTGATAGTAGGTGGAGATGTACTTTTAAGAGCAATAAGAAATATATCAAAAGGAAGAGTATTTGATGAAAACTTCTTAATGGCTCTAGCAACAGTAGGGGCATTATTAATAGGAGAACTATCAGAAGCAGTAGGAGTTATGCTTTTCTATAAGGTAGGAGAGTATTTACAAGGTGTTGCGGTTGGAAAGTCTAGAAAGTCTATAACTTCACTTATGCAAATAAGACCAGATTATGCAAACCTAAAAGTTGATTCTGAAGTTAAAGTGGTATCTCCAGAAGAAGTAAATATAGGTGATATAATAGTAGTAAAACCTGGTGAAAAAGTGCCATTGGATGGTGTAGTAGTAGATGGAGTATCTATGTTAGACACTTCTGCACTTACAGGTGAGTCTGTGTTAAGGGAAGTTGAAAAAGGAGACGAAATTTTATCAGGTGTTATAAATAAGAATGCTTTACTTACTATTGAAGTTACAAAGAGCTTTGGAGAGTCAACAGTTTCAAAAATACTTGACCTTGTTGAAAATTCTAGCATTAAAAAATCAAAAACAGAAAATTTTATATCTAAATTTTCAAGATACTATACTCCAGTAGTAGTTATAGCTGCTTTATTGATAGCATTTGTACCACCACTTGTTATTTCAGGTGAAGTATTTAGTGATTGGCTATACAGAGGGTTGATATTCTTAGTTGTTTCTTGTCCTTGTGCATTAGTTTTATCAATACCACTTAGTTTCTTTAGTGGGATTGGATTTGCATCTAAAAATGGAATACTTATAAAGGGAAGTAATTACTTAGAGGCTTTAAGAAGTGTAGATACAGTAGTGTTTGACAAAACAGGAACTCTCACTAAAGGTGTATTTAATGTAACTAAGCTAAATCCTGTGGGAATATCAGAAGAAGAATTATTACAATATGCAGCTCTTGCAGAAGTAAATTCAAATCATCCAATAGCAAAATCTATATTAAGCTACTATAGTAAGAAAATTGATTTAAATACAATAGATAGTTATGAGGAAATAGCAGCCTATGGAATCAGAGTAAAATACAATGGTGAACTTATATTGGCAGGTAACGAGAAGCTTATGAAAAAGGAAAATATATTCTATTCACCAGCTAAAGAAGTTGGAACAGTAGTGTATATTGCTGTTGATAAAATGTATAGAGGTTATATAGTTATATCTGATGAGATAAAAGAAGATAGTAAAAATGCCATAAGAAGTTTAAAATCAATAGGAGTAAAAGAAGTTGTAATGTTAACTGGAGATAATGAAAAAGTAGCAAAAAATATTGCTCAAGAGTTAGGATTAGATACAGTTTACTCTAATTTACTTCCTAATGAAAAGGTAGATAGACTAGAAGAGTTGTATGAAGGTAGAACAGAAAAAGAAAAAATAGCTTTTGTAGGTGATGGAATAAATGATGCACCAGTTTTAGCTAGAGCAGATGTTGGTATAGCAATGGGAGGTCTAGGTTCAGATGCAGCTATTGAAGCAGCAGATGTAGTACTTATGACAGATGAACCAAGTAAAATATCTAAAGCCATTGAAATAGCAAATAAGACTAATAAGATAGTATGGCAAAATATAATATTTGCTCTAGGTGTAAAAGTTATAGTTATGGCACTAGGAGCTGGAGGAGTAGCTACTATGTGGGAGGCTATATTTGCTGATGTAGGGGTAGCACTTATTGCAGTACTAAATGCTATGAGAGCTATGAGATAATATGTAAGTTAAAAATAAATAGATTTTAATA
The DNA here is from genome assembly GCF_020657755.1 of Clostridioides sp. ZZV15-6388. Taxonomy (NCBI): domain Bacteria; kingdom Bacillati; phylum Bacillota; class Clostridia; order Peptostreptococcales; family Peptostreptococcaceae; genus Clostridioides; species Clostridioides sp. ZZV15-6388. The sequence continues at coordinate 75,548 of NZ_JAGWCU010000016.1, forward strand.
TTAAAAGATTGATTATAAAAGAAGAAGTATTGATAAGTTTATTCTAACTGTATTAATACTTCTTCTTTTATGATTGTATTTATTTACCTCTATTTCTATATTCTTATTTATTGTCTGTATTTTCTACTGTATTTTTTCAATTTATATAGGGATAATTCTATTATAACTGTTGAATTTGTATATAGAAATATTTAAAATATTAATAATTAAGATAAACAATTGTGATTTTTTATAAAAAAATATAAATATATTAAAATTGATTGAAGCTATGGTATTACTACATTATAATGGAATATATGACAATGAAAATTAAAAAAAATTAAAAAAATAATTTGAAAAGTGTTGACGAATTATTTTTAAGGTGATATAGTATTACTTGTCCTTAAGAAAAGGGCAAACATGAAAAATGAACTTTGAAAATTAAACAGTAGGTTAATTTATAAAACAAGAAACAAACCATAAAGCCAGATATTTTGATAACAATAGTATCTGAGCCTGATAAACTTTTATTTGAGAGTTTGATCCTGGCT
>NZ_JAGWCU010000017.1:0-75230 GCF_020657755.1 Clostridioides sp. ZZV15-6388
TCTGGCTTTATGGTTTGTTTCTTGTTTTATAAATTAACCTACTGTTTAATTTTCAAAGTTCATTTTTCATGTTTGCCCTTTTCTTAAGGACAAGTAATACTATATCACCTTAAAAATAATTCGTCAATACTTTTTTTGTTTTTTATTTTAAAAAAGGTTATAACTCTTTGTTTTTTTTAATACTTTTAACTAAAACTAACAGATATAACCCTTGATATTACAAGTAACACATGCATATACAGTTTTTCCTATTTTGCAATTTTATTTTCATAAGAATATGAGTTAGCTCTGACTCTATCTGCCCAAACATTTATACTCTTAACTTTATTAACCTTAGTTGTACTTTCAAATATATCCATTGCATCCTTACAAAAATATACCATAACATCAAGAACTAAAAATCCAATACAAACTAAACATAAAAAATCAATTACTTGAAACATCACGCATTCCCCCAATAATTTTTTATATATAGTATTCTCAAAAATTATTCCTTTTTCCTTCCCAAAAATTACTTTAAATATTTTCATAATAAATTACTTTCAATCATATTTTCTAAATATAAAGTTCCAATCAACAAAAACTAATATCAGTTTGTAACGTTTGTTGGTAATTTATAAATTAAATACATGAAAATTTTTTTAGAATATATAAAAAGCATTCTACATTGACATTTTAAATAAAATAAAGCTATTTATTGATAATTTAATAGCTCTATTCTATTTAAAACTTAGTAGAATGCTTGTATTTTTTATTTTTCTTCTTCTTTATTTTGATTATTATCAATAGGTTTCATAGTTGGGAATAATAATACGTCTCTTATAGATGGAGAATTAGTTAATAGCATAATAACTCTATCTATACCTATTCCTAGTCCACCTGTAGGAGGTAAACCTACTTCTAATGCTTTTAAGAAATCATCATCCATTTCAAAAGCTTCATCATCGCCTAATTCTCTTTTTCTCAATTGGTCCATAAATCTTCCTTTTTGGTCAATTGGGTCATTAAGCTCAGAAAATGCATTAGCTAATTCCCACTTATTAGCAAAAGCTTCAAATCTATCAGTTCTTCTTGGGTCTTCAGCATTTCTCTTAGATAATGGAGATACTTCAACTGGATGATGTGTTATAAATGTTGGTTGGATTAATTTATCTTCTCCAAACTCTTCAAAGAAAGCATTTATTACTTCCCCTCTTCTCATTCCAGGTTTTATTTCTATGCCTTTTTCTCTAGCAACTTCTAATGCTTCTTCATCTGTATTTATTGTAGAAAAATCTACACCAGAATATTCCTTCACACAATCTTCCATAGTCATTCTCTTCCAAGGAGGTGTAAAGTTTATTTCTGTTCCTTGATAGTTGATTATCATACTTCCTGTAGCAACTTCAGCCATATGTGCAACAACATTTTCTGTTATCTCCATCATATCAGTGTAGTCTGCATATGCTTGATATAATTCTATAGCTGTATATTCAGGATTATGTTTTAAATCCATACCTTCATTTCTAAACATTCTTCCCATTTCATAAACTTTATCAAATCCACCAACAATAAGTCTCTTTAAGTATAATTCGTTTGCTATTCTTAAATACATTGGTATATGTAAAGTGTTATGGTTAGTTATGAAAGGTCTAGCATTTGCTCCACCCGCTATAGTATTTAATATTGGAGTCTCAACTTCTAAAAATCCTCTGTCATCTAAATATGCTCTTAATGCTTTTAATGCTTTCGTTCTAATTAAAAAAGCATTTTTTACTTCTGGGTTCACTATTAAATCAACATATCTTTGTCTATATCTTAATTCTTGATCTTTTAATCCATGGTATTTTTCTGGTAAAACTTGTAAAGATTTGCATAATAATACTACAGATTTAGCCTTTACAGATATTTCTCCCTTTTTAGTTCTAAATATTTCCCCTTCAATACCAATTATATCTCCAATATCATATGTTGAAAATACACTATATTCTTCTTCCCCTATAGCATCTAATCTTACATAAGATTGAATTCTTCCTTCTTGGTCTTGAATATCTATAAAACCAGCTTTACCTTGTATTCTCTTGCTCATTATACGTCCTGCTACTTTTGTAGTTTGACCTTCAAGAGCTTCAAAGTTATCTTTTATTTCCATAGAATAATGAGTTCTATCATATCTACTTTCTTTAAAAGGGTCTCTACCTGACTCTTGTAATTTTTTTAGTTTATCTCTTCTTACTTGAAGTACTTCACTAAGGTCTTCTTGAATTTGTGCTTCTTCATTGCTTTGTTGATTATTTTTCATTTTTTTCCTCCAGATTATCTTCTTATTTCTAATATTTCAAACTTAGCAACTCCATCAGGAACTTGCACTTCTACAACCTCTTTAGCAGCTCTTCCTAAAAGCGCTTTTCCTACAGGAGATTCGTTTGATATTTTACCATCATATGGGTCTGCTTCTGTTGAACCAACTATAGTATATTCAACATCTTCATCAAATTCTAAATCTTTAACTTTAACTATTGAACCTATTGTAACAACATTAAGGTCTATTTTGCTTTCATCTATGATAACAGCTTTTCTAACCATATTTTCTAATTTTAAGATTCTTTCTTCAACTTGTGCCTGTTCCTTTTTAGCTTCATCATACTCAGCATTTTCAGATAAATCACCAAAAGATATAGCAACCTTTATTCTCTCTGCAACTTCTTTTCTCTTTACAACCTTTAAATTCTCTAATTCTTCTTCTAATTTATCGTATCCCTCTTGTGTCAATAAAAATTCTTTATTCTCTTCCATTATAAATACAACTCCTTCACAAATTTCTTAGGAATTTTCCTAATTATATTTTAAAATTTTTATAATCTTTTTTTAATTTATGCGCTATATTATAAGTCACTATTATTTTTATGTCAAGGAGTCTTCCATATAGTACTCCAATTTCGACACAACTTCTTGATAGTCTTCTATTTTATTAATTTCATCTCTCAGTCTTGCAGAGTTTCTAAGACCTTTTAAATACCAAGCGATGTGTTTTCTCATTTCCCTTACAGCTACATACTCTCCATGTTCTTCTACTGCAAGCTTTAAATGTTTAATGGCAGTACTTATTTTTTCGTTAAGAGTTGGCTCTGGTAAAATCTCGCCTGTATTCATATAATGGTTTATTCTTTTAAATATCCACGGGTTACCCTGAGCACCCCTACCTATCATTATAGCATCACAACCCGTTTTGTCTAACATATTTATTGAATCTTCTATTGTAAATACATCACCATTTCCTATAACAGGTATATTTAAATTTTTCTTAATATCTGCAATTATATCCCAATCTGCTTTACCTGTATAATATTGCTCTCTCGTTCTTCCATGTATTGCTAAAGCACTTATTCCACAAGCTTCTGCCATCTTTGCTATCTCAACAGCATTTATATTATTATCATCCCATCCTTTTCTTATTTTTAAAGTAACTGGTTTCTTTGAATTCTTCACTACCGCCTTTAATACCTGCTCTGCAAGTTTAGGATTTTTCATAAGTGCTGAACCATCCCCATTTTTAACTACTTTTGGAGCTGGACATCCCATATTTATATCAAGGATTTCATTTGGATATTCATTCATTATTTCTGCTGCTCTTCCCATAAAATCTGGTTCAGAACCAAATATCTGAACAGCTACAGGATGCTCTTCTTTTTCTATCTTAAGCATTTTTTTAGTATTTTCATCATCATAGCAAAGTGCCTTACCATTTATCATTTCTGTATATAAAAGTCCACATTCTTGTTCTTTACAAATTAATCTAAATGGAAGGTCTGTTACCCCTGCCATAGGTGACAGAAAAACTTTATTTTTTAATTCTAAATTTCCTACTTTCATCGTTTTTCTCCTATATTTTCCTTTGTTTTTGTGATTTTATTTCTAAATCTGCATTTCCTCATTATAATATACCACATAACACTAAAAAACTATCATAAAAAGGGAATTGGATATATAATCCAATTCCCTGTATTAATTATTCTTGGTTTTTTTCATATATTATTCTTAATCCTTCTAGCGTTAAAAAACCATCTACATAATCTATACTTTTTGTTTCTGAAGCAATTAGTTTAGCTAGTCCACCTGTAGCTATAACCTTAACATCATCACAATTTAATTCTTTTTTCATCATATTTATTATTTTATCAACTAAACCTACATATCCATAAATTATACCAGATTGCATAGCTGATACAGTACTTTTACAAATAGTCATACCTGGTTTTGCTAATTCCACTCTAGGTAATTTAGATGCACTTTGGAATAATGCCTCACTAGATATTTTAATTCCTGGTGCTATTGTACCTCCTAGATATTCACCTTTTTCAGAAATAGCACAAAATGTAGTTGCTGTTCCAAAATCTACAAGTATACTTGGTGATCCATATTTTTCTATGCCTGCTACAGCATTAACTATCCTATCTGCTCCAACTTGTTTTGGATTATCATATTTTATATTTAGACCTGTTTTTATGCCTGGACCTACTATCAATGGATGCTTTTTACAGTATTTTATACAAAAATTTTCAAGAGAATGCATAACATTTGGAACTACAGATGATATTATTACATCATCAATAGCATTTATATCCACATCATCATACTTAAATAAGCTACTTATTAGAATTCCATATTCATCAGATGTTTTTTCCTTATCTGTTTTAATTCTCCAATAATTAACTAACTTGTCACCTTTATATATACCTAAAACCATATTAGTATTTCCAACATCAAATACTAGAAGCATATGTCATTAACCTTCTTTCTATTTTTTGCTTTTCTTAAGTACAGCAGCAACGGCAGCTACTACTAAAGCTCCTACTATTGCTTCTGGTACTCCATTTGCTGCGGCAAGAGCCATTATAACCTTTCCTGCTGAGCCATTTTGACCCATTGCTTGAAGATACTTGTCAGCATATAAAACATATATCATTCCTAAAACACCAGCTGTATTTAACAAAGAACCTACAGCTCCTGTAATTAATCCAGATATGTATACCTTACTTGTAGCATTGATTATTAGTTGATATACATAATAAGCCAATATACCTATCATAACTCTTGGCAATATTGAAACTAATGGATTTATAAAAACAAAAGATGTTACTGTTGGGTTTACTATAGCGTTTAAAAGACTTGATACTCCAAATATAAAGCCTATTGCTGCCCCAACTATTGGTCCTTCCATAATAGCTCCAATAATAACTGGTATATGCATTATAGTTGCTTTTGTAGGTCCAACTGGAATAAATCCCAATGGAGTCATAGATAGCATAATAGAAATAGCTGATAGTACTCCTATTATAGTCATCTTTCTTACATTTACTTTTCTTACTGATGCACTTGTGTTCATCATAAAAAATACACCTCCGTTCCAGCTCACTAACGATGCCGGACTACTTAATTTTTTGATTTTTCTTACTCTTATTTCTTATCATTATGAGTCAGGCTACTACTTTCAGGATGCCCGCTCTAACAAGAATAATTTTATCAAGACGAGTTGCCATTGTCAACAATTTGACAAGAAAAATATGCTAATTTCATCATATTTCTCATTTTTTTACTATGTCTTTATATGCTATTATATTTTCTACACTATCAGCTTTTTTTACTGCATTTATTATACTTTTTTCCACAGCCTCTACAGCTAATGAACCTAATAACGTTATATCTGCTTCTATTTCACCTTTTGACATTGTGAATATTGTATCTCCATCATGAGGTGTATGGATAGGAAAAATAGCTTTTGCATACCCATCATGACCCATTTGAGATATTTTTTTACATTCAGCCTTAGTCAACTTAGCATTCGTTGCTATAATTCCAATCGTAGTATTATCTATACTAAATCCGCCTTTACTTGCACCTTGTTTCATCAATTTGTACGTATCAATTGTTTCTGTTTTTTTATCATTTAAGGCACCCGCTATAACCTTGCCATCCTCATAAACATCTCCAAGAGCATTTACAGCAATCAATGCAGATACAATCAAGCCATTATCAAGTTTTATAGAATAACTTCCTATTCCACCTTTCATAGCATATTCTTGCCCTCTTATCTTTCCAACAGTAGCTCCACACCCTGCTCCATAATTCCCTTGATTTAAAACAGTTGTATTTGCTACTTCACAAGCTTTATAACCCATTTGTATATCTGGTCTACACTTAAAATCTCCTATTCCTAAATCAAATAAAACTGCGCCCACAACTATAGGAACTTTGCCAACTCCAACATCAAAACCAATTCCTCTCTCTTCTAAGTATCTACTTACTCCACAAGTAGATTCAAGACCATATGCAGAACCTCCTGCTAAAACTACAGCATGAACTTTTTGAACCATATTTACAGGGTCTAATAAATCGGTTTCTCTAGTTCCTGGAGCTGACCCTCTTACATCAACACCACAAGTTGCACCTTCTTCACAAATCACTACTGTACATCCAGTCATCCCTCTTCTATCCTCAACTTGCCCAACCTTTAAACCTTCTATATCTAAAATATTATCATACATATCCCTTTTCTCCTCTTATAGAAACTTCACCCGAAACAATTTCTTTTACACTTCCATCACTACTTTGAACCACTAAGTTACCATCTTCATTTATATCTAAGCATTTAACTAATTCTTTATCATTTCCTTTTAGTACATATATATTCTTATCTATAATCGCAGAATAATCTCTACATATTTTTAGAGTTTCTTCTTTTGAGTTATTTGCAATATAATCTAAATATAACTTTTCGAATTCAGCCAATACATTTCTGACAATCTCTACTCTAGACAATTTGTATCCTTCTTTATACAATGAGGTAGCTTTCTCAGCTATTTCTGGCTCAAAGTCCATTATTTTAACATTTATTCCAATACCAAGAACAACATAATTTGTTCTTTCAATCTCAGCAGACAATTCTGTTAGTATACCACATATTTTTTTCCCATTTAAAATAACATCATTTGGCCATTTTATTAAAGTCTTTGCCCCTAGATTATTTAAAGCTTGTGTTACACTTGCTCCTGCTATTAAAGTTATAAATGGCGCTTTAAACGGTTCCATATCTGGTTTTAGAATAATACTCATCCAAATCCCTTCATGAGGTTTGGAATCCCAAGTTCTTCCTAATCGTCCTTTTCCCATATCTTGATGTTCACTTAAAATCACAGTTCCATCTACACTATTCACAGCCACTCTTTTTGCGTATTCATTGGTTGAATCTACAGTATCAAGATGCTCAATATTCTTACCAATAAACTCTGTTTTTAATTTATAGTAGATGTTCTGTGGACTTAATAAATCAGTTGGATTTTCTGCTAATCTATAACCTTTCTTATTTACAGATTCTATATTATATCCCTCTTCCTTTAGAGCTTTCATATGTTTCCATATAGCTGCACGTGACACACCTAATTGCTTTGACAACTCTTCACCCGAAATAAACTCAGATTTATTATTTAATATAATTTCTATTATCTTCTCTCGCATACTTCACCTCTAATATGACATGATTTCATGACTTATTTTCTTCTAATAAGTAATTATACATTATTAATATATTTTTAATACTACTAATTTTAAAATTCCTTTTTAATATATTATCATAAGTAAACGTATATACCCATACCATTGATTTCCATAATTTAATATTCTACCTAATCTTTGATAAAATCACAAAAAAACTGAAAGTATTAATTAAATTGATATATGCAAATATACTTTGTTTATCAATTTAACATTATACTTTCAGTCTTAATATTTAATCCTTAATAGATAATACTCTTAAAATAATCAATGTTTTAAAATTATTTATCTTCATCAGATTTATTTTCTTGATTTTTATTTATATCAACAACATTGTTTCTTTCTTCTCTATCTTTTTCTAGATTTATAGTTAACTGCTCTTCAGTTTCTTTAGGAGAATTTTCCTCTGTAATTGCATTTTCAATATCATTTAATGGTAATTCTTTATTAAATGCTTTTATAAATTGATCTGCATCTAAAGTTTCATAGATAAGTAGGGCTTGCGCTACATACTCCAGTCTATCCATGTTTTCTTGTAATATATTTCTTGTCTTATCATATGCACCATCAACTATACGTTTTGTTTCTTGGTCTATTTCAAAAGCAACCTCTTCAGAATAATTTCTCTTACTTGAAAAACTATTACCTAAAAATACTTCATCATCACTGTCAAATGACATTGGACCAAGTTTAGAACTCATTCCATATTTTGTTACCATACTTCTTGCAGTAGATGTAACTCTTTCTAAGTCATTTGATGCTCCTGTAGACACATCTTTTAGCACTAACTCTTCTGCTACTCTACCTCCAAGTAAAACTACTATGTTTTCTTTCATCTCATTTTTAGTAGCATAGAACTTATCTTCAACAGGAAGCTGCATTGTAAATCCTCCTGCTCTTCCTCTTGGTACTATTGTAACTTGATGAACAGGACTTACTTCCTCAAGTATATGAGCACAAACTGCATGCCCGCCTTCATGATATGCTGTAAGTCTTCTTTCTTTTTCACTTATTACTCTTGATTTCTTAGCTACACCTGCTATAACCTTTGTTATAGCTTCTTCTATAGTTTCCATCTTAATTTTCTTTTCTCTTTTTCTAGCTGTTAGTATTGCAGCTTCATTCATTAAGTTTTCTATATCAGCAGGGGTAAATCCTGGTGTTCTTCTAGCTAATACATCCATTTTAACATCATCATTTAGTGGTTTATTTCTTGAGTGAACTTTAAATATAGCTTCTCTACCTTTTACATCTGGTGTACCAACAACTACTTGTCTGTCAAATCTTCCTGGTCTAAGTAAGGCTGGGTCAAGTATATCTGGTCTATTTGTTGCTGCCATGATTATTATACCTTGGTTTACTCCAAATCCATCCATCTCAACTAGAAGTTGATTAAGAGTTTGTTCTCTTTCATCATGACCTCCACCAAGACCTGCTCCTCTCTTTCTACCAACTGCATCGATTTCATCTATAAATATTATAGCTGGAGCGCTTTTTTTAGCTTGCTCAAATAAGTCTCTTACTCTTGAAGCCCCAACCCCAACAAACATCTCAACGAAATCAGAACCACTTATACTGAAAAATGGCACTCCTGCTTCTCCAGCAACTGCTCTTGATAGATATGTTTTACCTGTTCCAGGAGGTCCTACCATAAGCATTCCTTTTGGTATTCTTGCTCCTAATTCAATATATTTCTTAGGATTCTTCAAGAAGTCTACTACTTCTTGTAAATCTTCTTTTTCTTCATCCAATCCAGCTACATCTTTAAACGTAACTCTAGTTTTTTCATCATCCTTATGAACCTTAGCCTTTGACTTACCAAAGCTCATAACCTTTCCGCCTCCACCTTGAGACTGATTCATAAATACAAACCAAAGGATTACCATAAAGAATATTAACAGTAATGTAGGTAGCATCTCAACAAACCAAGGTGTAGATGGTTTAGCTTCACCACCAAATGTTAATTTTCCAGCCTTAGCTTGATCTAACACTTCATCTGCCAGTTTATCTCCCATTATTTCTGTTGGAACATATGATTTAAACTTTGTATTTGTATCTTTTATAGTACCTTCTACAGAAGTTTGATTTACAAAGTACAATCTTGATATATTCTCATCGGTTAATTCCCTATATACTTGGGAAAATTTTAAATCTTTTATTTTTTCTGTAGGCTTACCTGAGAATTGAACTATACCTACTATAATTATAAAAACAAGTAGATAAAAACCTGCCCCTTTTAGCAACTTATTCAATATAGAAGCCCTCCTTTCATACATTGCTTTGCCCTATAATTTGTTAAAATTAATTTTTAATACTTCTTTTGTGCTTTCATCAATTTTATAATTCTCACTGATTTTATAATCTCCAACACATATTATTCCTTCACTATCTGTGATTATAGGAATTTTACATCTTTCTTCTCTTGGGATTTTTAAATCTATGAATAAATCCTTCACTTTTTTACTTCCCATAGCAAGTTTTATCTTATCACCTTGCCTTCTGCTCCTTATTACTATACCCCCTTTTACCTTATTAAAATCAAACCCTTTAGATGAATTGTCTAATTTCATACTCTTATACCTATCTATACTCATTACTTGGGTTTCAATAATTTGTTTTAATTCTTTTATTTTTATAAACCCATTACTAGGTATATTGTAATAAAATTCAATTTCCTCACTAACAATTTCCTCATTGGTTAATATTATACTTTCTTTTTTTCTATAAACAAATATATTTCTCGGAAGAGTTATCATTTTATTTACTTTTGAATCACTTTCTAAAGACATTATGTCCTCTATATGTTTTTGATCAACAAAATTAGTATCTCCTAGTATATGTTTTATAGAATTTCTAAGAACCCTAACTTTGATAGCATCATGTAAGCAAATAAAAGCTTCTAAATTTATGTCTACAAAGCTCTTTTCTTTTATATTTGAAACTTCTCTAAATTTAGCTTCTGCCTCTTTCTCAATATAATCGTTATCACTTTTTAAGCTATTGCTCATCCTCACTATAGATTCTATTACATTTGAATTAAAATTATCCTTCATATATGGTAAAAGGTCTAACCTTATTTTATTTCTAGTGTATATGTTTTCTAAATTTGTTTTATCTATTCTAGGATTTAAATTATAAGCTTTACAATATTCCTCTATATCTATTCTCTCCACATCCAAGATTGGTCTAATTATACAGTTATCTCTAATATAATCAATTCCTTTTAACCCTTTAAGACCTGTTCCTCTCATAATACGCATCATGACAGTTTCAGCTTGGTCATTGAGATTATGGCCTATAGCTATTTTGTTAGCTTTAATCTTATCCTTAATTTCATAAAACATTTCATATCTTAGCTTCCTTGCTCCTTCTTCTAATGATAACCCCTCATTTTCACAATATTTTGGTACATTAATAGACTTTACAAAGAATACAATTCCCATATCCTCACAAAGCTTAGATACATATAATGCATCTTTTTGAGCTTCTATTCCTCTTATTTGATGATTTAAATGTGCTGCATATATTTCTATATTAAAATCTTTTTTTAATCTATTTAGTACATGCAATAAACAAACTGAATCAGGTCCTCCAGAAAGACCTAAAACTATTTTATCGCCTTTTTGTATTAAATTATGTTTATTTATAGTACTTAGTACCTTATCAAATATCATATTTATCCCTCTTACACTTAGTTTTATTCACTTTTAAGTATACTTTCTATAAAAAAACGCTAAACCCTTGTATCAATTTTAAGAAATTAAAGTTTAATATAAATATAATAATACCAAATAAATTAAATAAAAGGTAGTTTTTTCACTACCTTTATAAAATTTCTGGAAAATAGCTATAGTTATTATTTAATATCTATGTATATATCTATTTTGTTTCTACCTAAAAATAAATCTTGTATCTTTATATTATAGTCTATTTTCAATTTTATGTGTTCCCCTTCTTGTATATTTATATCCAATTCTCTTGTGTCAACATCAATTAATAAGGTACCTTGTGGGGTTACATATTTTGTAGTACTACTTTCTCCACACTTAAACATCATGGTTGAATTAATAGAACCAAACTTTTTAATACTAACTTCATTTTTAAGTATTTTTACAGTATTAGTTATTTCTATATTTTCTTCTTTTTCCTTGTAAATAACATATATTCCATCATTTTTATAAAAAATTTTACCAAAAGCAGTCATCTCTATGGTGTCCATATTTCCTTTTTCATCATATTGTCTAGTATTTATACTTATTTTTACACTCAACGATTTTTCCTCCATAGACTTCTTCATATAAACTAATATTTTTGTATCTCCACTTTTTGAATTTTATCAATTTTTTTCTTTAAAAATTCTTTCGCTATATCTGAAAATTTTTCATGTATATCTGATACATAATATTGATAAATTCCATGAGCTTCTGTGCTATTTATAATATTTCGTTCTTCTAAAATCTTTTTTAAATCTTTAGCTGTCTCTTTAGCTGGATTAACCAATTTTATGTGTTCTCCAACCTCTTCACCTATTGTTCTCTTTAAAATAGGATAATGAGTACATCCTAATACTAAAGAGTCTATATTCTTATCTTTTAATTCTTGTAGATATATCTTTGCTGTTAATTTAGCTACTTCTGTATTTGACCATCCTTCTTCAACAATTGGTACAAATAAAGGGCATGCTTTATTAACAATTTCTATATTTTTATCTATTTTAGATATTTCTAAATTATATGCCTTTGAACTTATAGTTCCTTCTGTTCCAATTATACCTACAATCTTGTTTTTAGTGGAGCTTACAGCTGTCCTAGCTCCTGCTTCTATAACACCTATTATTGGTATATCATATTTTTCTTGAGCCTCTTTTAAACTTCTCGCAGTAGCAGTATTACAAGCTATAACTATAGCTTTTACATCTTTAGTTTTTAAAAAATTTATAGCTTGAAAAGTATATTTAATTATAGTCTCCTTAGATCTCGAACCATATGGTATTCTAGCAGTATCTCCAAAATATATTATATCCTCATTTGGTAATATCTTCATTATTTCTTTCAAAACCGTCAATCCGCCTAATCCCGAATCAAAAACTCCTATTGGTTTATTGCTCATTTTTATACAACACCTACTTTACATTTTTGTGTTTAACAACATCTTATTTATCGCTAAAATTTATTTTTATATTCACAGTTAATATATTATTACCTAAATGATTATTATAGTTTATTTTAAACAAAAAATAAAGGAGCTATCTCAAATTAGAAAATAATTTCTAGAAAAAGACAACTCCTTTCAGTACTCAAAAACTTAAATTTATTTTGCAAACACATGATTCCCTATTCTCATATATGGATTTAGTCTAGTTATCCATTTGCAAGTGGCTATTTCTGGATTCCAGAAATATACTGCTTTATTTGTTGGGTCAGTTCCATAAAGAGCTTCTTTAGCTGCTTTACATGCTGAATCTGTTGGTGTCTTGTTTATTGAACCATCAAGCACAACTGAGAAAGCATTTTTCTGATATATAACTTCCTCTATTGAATCTGGAAACCTAGGGTCCAATACTCTGTTTATTACTACAGCTGCTACAGCAACCTGTCCCTCATAGCTTTCTCCTCTAGCTTCACCTGCAACCAATTTAGACAGTAAGATTAAATCATTATCAGATAAATTTATTACTTCCTTCTTTGCTACATTTTGTTCTTGTTTATTTACTTTCTTAACTGTCTCTGTTGGCTCATCTGCAAATACTTCTTTAATGGGCATAAATATATAGGTTAAGGCTAGTAATATAGCTATCAGTTTACTCCACCTGTCCATGATTAAAACCACTCCTTATAATTTTATTTTTTTAAAATTTTTCTTCTAAATCCTTTACTACTTCAATTACTTTAAATTTGATTTTTACTTTACTTGTTTTCTTTGGTGTGTCTTGTTTTATTAGCTTATATTCCTTGTCAGTTAAAACTTCTTTTAACTTATCATCTGTAGATTTATCTATAACACCATTAGACTCATCAACAAAGCATAATGGAGGAAACATAACACACCACCAGTTCTTTCCTTCACCTTTTCCAATTATAATTTTTAGTGCTTTATATTCACCTGCTGGAAGAACTATATTAGAATATTGCTTTGTAGGAAAGTTACTATATTGTATACCTACCTTTACACTGTAATTATATCCATTTTCGAGAATAATATTTTTACTTATTTCTTCCAGATTACTATATTCTTTTTTTATAATAGCTTCACTTTCCTCTATACTTTTTGAGTTTTGTAGCTTTGGCTGTAAATATTTTATTACTTCATCCCTAACTTTTAATTTAAGTTCTTGATCTTCATCTGTATTACTATTTGCTATAACATGAAATCTTATTAATTTATCTTTATAGTCTTTTGATATATTATCAACTTTTTTTACTTCACCATTTATTACTATCGTCATTATTGATATGACTGATATAAGACTTAATATTAATATTCCCAATCTAACCTTAATTTTTCTCATTGAAAAGTCCCCCTCAAGATAAATTTATATCATCAATTATGTCCAATTAAATTTAATTTATTCATAATATTTTTCAATATCAATAAAAAAACTACTTTGAAATGATTATAACCATTTCAAAGTAGTTTTTAAATTTTATAAGTCTTTATTCATCATAGCCTTATCTATCATAAATTGCTCTGCTTTTTCTATATGCTCTGTAGCATATTTCTTCGACAATTCACTATCACCTTTGATTATGGCATCAAGTAAAAATCTATGTTCTTCAACAATATTAAGTGATGAGTCGTAATCAGACATATAAGTAACTCTAAACCTATACACTTGTTCCCATAAGGAGTTTATCAATTGGATTAATTTTTTATTGTTTGTTGCTTTAAATATACATTCATGAAATTCTACATCTTGTTTCAATAGTGCATCTAAATCTGATTCTAAAATGCTTTTTTTTAACGCTTCTGATATATCTTTAAGTTTTTTTATATCATCATCACTAATTCTTTCAGCAGCAAGAGACGCTGCTAAACCTTCTAAGCTTGCTCTTACTTCTAATACATCTAGAAGATCCTTTAAAGACATATTTGCTACATATGCACCTTTTCTAGGTAACATAACAACTAAACCTTCTAATTCAAGCTTTCTTATTGCCTCTCTTACTGGAGTTCTACTTACGCCTAGTTGTTCTGCTAGTTGTACTTCCATCAGCCTTTGACCAGGCTTTAATTTCCCTTCTAAGATTGCCTCTCTTAAATTTTCGAAGACTACATCTCTCAATGGCTTGTAATTATCCAAGTTTAGTTTAGTTAAATTCTCCACAAATTTCAACCCCTTTTTGACTGCTGTTAACAACATATACCTGTTTATATTTTTTTAATAATTCTTTTTTTCCAATTAGAGCGTCTTCTTTACTTTCAAATAATCCAAAAACTGTAGGACCACTGCCACTCATCATAGAACCTAAAGCATTATTTTTCATCATAACTTGCTTTATATTATTTATTTCTTCATATTTACTTATAGTAACATTTTCAAGAACATTTATCATATTTTCTGATACAGCTCTTATATCTTCTGAATTTAAACACTCCATCAAATATTTATTATTGGGTCTTTTTTTAATATTATTCAAGTCTAATCCTTGATAAACTTCTTTTGTAGAAACAAATAATTCTGGTTTACATATTAAAATACTTATATCACATGGTAAACCTTTAATATCTGTTAGTTTTTCTCCAACACCTTGAGCTAAAGCAGGCCTTCCTGATATACAAAATGGAACATCTGCTCCTAAATTAAATCCTATTTCTTTTAATTCATCTTCAGATAACTCAAGTTTCCATAATTCATTTAATCCTACTAATACTGCGGCGGCATTGGAACTTCCTCCAGCCATCCCTGCTGCTACAGGAATATTTTTTTCTATGAATACTTCTACACCTTTTTTTATATTAAATTTATTCTTAATTATTTTGGCAGCTTTATAAACAATATTATCTTCATCTAAAGGAATATCTAAACTAGTGCTTTTTACCTTTATTTCATCTTTATCTAATCCTTTTATTTTTACTATATCGTATAAATCTATCGTTTGCATTATCATTTCAACAAAATGATAACCGTCTTGCCTTTTTCCTAAGACATCAATGGATAAATTTATTTTTGCTCTGCTCTTTAGTTTTATAAAATCCATTCTATCCTCCTTGTTTAAAGAATAATGCATCACTAACAATAATATTATACTACAAAAAATAAAATAATAGGGTATTATAATACCCTATTATACTTAATTACTTTAAATTTTTTAATATTAATCTACTAATACGACTTTTTTTTCTAAAATAAGACACTTACCAGGCTTAATTGCTTCGTCAAGTTTTATATCATTAAGTTCTGCAATTTCATTTTCTGTTGTATTGTATTTTTTTGCAATATTCCAGAAAGTATCTCCTTCTTTACATATATATACAATTATACTTGGGGCTTTAGATAAATCATACACACCTTGATCTTCACCTTTAACAATAAAGCTTTCTGCCTTTTTATCTAATGCTTCAGTAAATCTTTTGATTTTTATAACTAAATCTATTTGGTCTCTATTTAAATCAACTTCAATTTTATCAATACATGCTGTATTAAAAACAGATGCTGTATCAGTTAAATTATCCATCTCTATATCATGCTCAAATGGAATTTCTTCACTAATTTTATAAACTAACTTTAGCCCTTCAACTGGAATAAATAAAATTTCAACTTTTATAATCCCTTGTATAATACTTTTATTTCCTTCAATGTAGCTATTTTCTATAGACATAGTTGGACAAACGCTTACAATATCTTTTATTTGTATATCATCATTATCATTTCTTATTCCTTCTCTAACCATAAATGTTTCTTCACTATTTCTCAAAGTCTTATTTAGTTGAATAGGTTTATGGTCAAATTTTATTATCTTTTGAGGAGAGTATGCATCTTGTAATACCTCTCTTGTCACTTCATCTGTAACTTTTACCTTGCAACAAGCCATACAATCTATTTCTAATAGACCTGTATTACTTTCACTATTTTGTTTAAAAATATGATTAAAGTCTGACATGGACAATAATACTTCCTCAGTCATGCCATCACTCACTCCAGGAACTTCTACAAACTGAGTAAACTCTATACCCACTCTATCTAACTCTACAAGTTCACCCTCATATGTACAAGCCAATGGATTTATTTCTAATACTCCACCAATAATAACCTTATTATCAGTTACTCTACTTTCTTTTACTTTAACACAAGGATTTAAGCTTATTATAGATTGAATTTCTTCTGTATTTATAGTTATAGTGTCTCTTATAGAACTTTCTGCTTTTTCTATTCCCACTATATCTTGAAAACAAATTTCCTTTCTATGCTTTTGTATGCCTTCTACCTGTGCTACATCCTTTACAATATCTAATCTTTGTTTTTCAAATAAACTTCCTCTTATATTCATAAGAGCTCCTACTTTAATCTTTCTCTCATTCATTATAGTGCAGTCCATATGCTCTACTTCTGAAAATAACATGTATTCCATATCTTGCATAACATTATCTTTTTCTATTACTTCGTTTATATCCACTTTTCCATCTACATTAGAAACAGTATTTTTATCGTCCGCGATGTAAATTACGTTGTAATTAAAACTTCCTCTACAAAGTATCTTTCCGTCTGCTATCTCAATTTTTTTAAGTGATATGTAACCCTCAGTCTTTACAATCTCATATACATCTAGTTTCTTGTCTGGCACTACTGCTTCTGCCTCAATAAATGTTTGAAATTTCCCAAAGTCTATTCTATTGTCAATTTTAATTACATCTTTAATTAATTCCATAGTTTACCCCCTTAAGTATTATAAAAGTATCACACTATATTTATATTTAAGGAGCAAAAAAAAAATTACACCTATTTTTAATAGGTATAATTTTAACTTATTTGTAATTTATCTTGATCTCTAAAAACTTGCAACTTTACATTAGATGTTAATAAATCTGAGTAACTATAAGATACCCTAGGATATCCATTACTTTCATCATCTAATTTTATAACAAACACGCTTGGATAAACTTTTTCTAGTATACCCTCTTTTGTAATAATCTGCTTTCTTCCTTTATTAGCTTTCAACAATATTTTCTTTCCTATATGTCTTTCTAAGCTTACTCTTATCTTATCTAGAGTTTGAACAGTAGCCACAATATCACCTTCTTTAACGTTTATATGTTTACATAATATCACATATAAACATTTTTGTCAAACGTTTAAACTAATCATTTTATATATTTTTTGCAAAAATGTCAATACTATTTTTGAATATATACAGTATAATTATGTTAATTTTTGTTAATGCAATATTGTTTTTGGCATTGCCCATCTAAATTTCCCTCTTGTTTCAGAGCCACCAATGCCCTTAACACCTGTGATAGTCTGCTCTATAACCTCATCAATAGGTACTACTACATCAATTCTTGAACATGCAATTTTTTCTACCACAAAAACAGGGTCTAAAGCATGTATCATTATTCTACCAGGGGAACTTGCATAATTCGCTCCTGCATTTATTATTTTTTCATAATTTGACTGACATGCACCTGCAAATATTACAAGATTATCCAAATTTGGTTGCCATTTACGTGCTTCTTTAACTGTTTTCATAAAATTTAAAGAGTTTCTATAGTTATTCATATCTTCTATATCTCCTCTTTTTATTGTCATTGCATCATGTCCTGTAATTACTAGTATATCCGGATTATATTTTTCTAGTAATGCTCTTACTTCTTTATGCTGATTTTGCTCTGAAACTGCTACTCCTACTGCAGGTATTCCAAGTTGAGCATATACATCCAAACAAATTTTCAAATACTCTTTATCTCCATCTATTTGTAGTACTTTTCCAGGCATCCCATATGTGTTAGAATTTAATTGAAGTTTTGGAACTGCCCTTGTCATCTTTTTCTGTCTCTCTTTAGCCTTTCTTACTGACTTATATAATAAATTTTCTACATTTTTATCTATTAATATATCTTTTATATCAGGTGCTTTTACTAATTCAAGGTCATCAATATAAGCATCTGCTATTACTCTAAATGCAATTCCTTTTAGTATAGCTATTTTTTCATTATTTTCATCTACACCAAAAGAGACTATTTTAAATACAATATCTTTGTTATGTGACTTTCTAGCTACAATGTCTCCTACCTTCATAGTTAAACCTCCAATAAATTTTTATCTTAGTTTATACTATGTTCGATATAAAACTTTGTTTCCTAATGTCAAAAAAACATTTCTTATAACACTTCTTTTATTACCCTTAAAGCGTTTTTATAGTATATTTTTTCTATTTCATCTTCACTAAATCCTTCTTTTTTTAGAGGTTCATATAATTTACCCATTTGAGATATATCTTCAATCTCAACCTTTGAATGTATTCCATCGAAATCTGAGCCTAAAGCTACAACATCAATTCCTCCAACATTTACAATATGTTTTATATGTCTAACCATATCTTCAAGCTTACTTTCACTTTTATCACTTAAAAACAAGTGGAAGAAGTTTATTCCTGTAACCCCACCCTTATTAGCCAACACTTTAATCATATCATCAGTTAGGTTTCTAGTATGATTCATCATTGCTCTTGAATTCGAATGTGTAGCTATTATTGGTTTAGAAGATATTTTTGCAATTTCATAAAATCCACCATCTGAAATATGAGAAACATCAACTAGCATACCTAGTTCATTCATCTTATGTACAACTTCTCTACCAAAATCTGTAAGACCTTTTTCTCTATACTCTATCTTATTATGAGGAAAACTTAACTCATTCACATGATTCCAACTTATTGTCATCATTCTAACACCTAAATCATAAAACTTCTTTAAGTTTTCTATTCTACCTTCAAGTACTGCCCCTTCCTCTATGGATAAAAGTGCTGTAAGTTTATTCTCTGATTGATTTTTCATAATTTCTTTATAGTTAGTAGCTAGAGCTATTACATCACTATTTTTTTTCATTTCTTTATGAAATTTATCTGCCATACTCATACAGTAATCAAAAGGATGTTTTACTTCTTCAGTATCAACAAAAAGAGCAAATGTTTGAGCCAATGAATCCCCTTTTTTCAACCTGTCTATATCAACAGAATATTTGTTAGTTTTAAGTTCACTTGTTTCCACATTTTCCATTAATTTTGCTATAGTATCACAATGTAAATCAATAAATTTCATATTTATACCCCCTGTATATTTTATATTTATATCTAAAAATAGAAATAGTTGTCCTTATAGACAACTATTGACAACTATTTTTTAATATTCTTTTTAGTGTTACTTAATTTTATTCCTCTTTTAGGTTAGGTATTACTTTTTTAACTTCTTCAATTTGATGCCATGTTTTATCTATACTATTTTCACTAATATATTTTTTTAAATCAGTTAAAGATGTAAAATCTTTAACTGATAAATTGTCTTCATCATCTGCAAATCTTAAAATAAACATAAGATTACCTTACTTTCCACAACATTTCTTATATTTTTTACCACTTCCACATGGGCATGAATCATTTCTTCCTATTTTTGCTTCTTTAACTACTGTTTTAGATTTTTTGTATGCTTTTATTATTTCTTTTCTTTGGTCTGCTGGTAATATTTCTTCCCAACCTTGTAAATTATATAGCCAATGAGCCTCAACAGTTACCATATTGTTATATAATTTTTCCCAATCTATTTTTATAGAAACTTCTTTATCAGCTTCTACATCTTCTAAAACTATATCTTCTTTTAAACTTTCACTTATTCCATCTATGAATCCCATGAAAAATTCATTAGTAGTTCCAAATTTTTCAGCTAATTCACTTACTTTACCTTCAACAACATCCATTTTATTATTTAATATTTCATTGTATATTCCAGCTTCAACTTTTAAATATTCTTCCCAGAATTTTACCTCTGTTTCTTGATTCTCGTGGTTATCACTTAAATTTCTCCATTCAGTATATAAACTCATACTTTTTTCCTCCTAAGTATATCTATATTTTTTTAGTTTTTTTATAGTATAAAATCTTTTAGTTAGATTGGAAGTTTCTTCTTTTTGATTATACCATATTCTATTTAAAGTTAACTCTTACATTATATCATAATTAAACAATTCTTTTAATACTTTTATAGCATACTCTTGGTTTATAAAGTAAGGACTAGTAGCAATTGTTACAACTTTAGCCTTTTTAATTAGATTTTTTATCTTTTCTAGTTTAAAATCAAATGGTATATAGTCCATATCCTCTGAAAATATATCTAAATCTATATCAAGAACAAACTCTGGTTCTATATCTAAATCAAAGCCATATGAGCTATCTATTATTATTAATTCTGAAAATATACTATGTTTTAATGCTGGTTTTATAAAACTTCCTACATTTAAAACCTCATTTGTATACCTAAATACATCCTCCAGATTATTTATATCTACATTGTAGTTTTTAGGCTCTCTAGTATCCTTATGCTGGTCTACATGTACTAGTTTACATCCTCTTGTGAATTCATTTACCATCATA
Organism: Clostridioides sp. ZZV15-6388; assembly: GCF_020657755.1. Lineage (NCBI taxonomy): Bacteria > Bacillati > Bacillota > Clostridia > Peptostreptococcales > Peptostreptococcaceae > Clostridioides > Clostridioides sp. ZZV15-6388. Next base: position 21,111 of record NZ_JAGWCU010000017.1, read on the forward strand.
GATTTTATCCAAAAATAAAATGCATGGTTATGATTATCAAAAACATATATTCTTTTATTTCCCAGGACATATTCGACCATATTTTCCAATCCTTTTGCTTTTATCTCTTTATTTTCATCAATTTCATTAAATACTACTTTATTTCCCAATTTCACATCATCCAGTGTTCCACTTATTAGTTTTGGAACATATATACTCTTATTTTCTCTTTCTTCATATGAAAATACATTATTTCCTACTGGTTTTTCTATATAAAATCCTGTATATTTATAGTTTGTCATAAGAAAATTTCCTCCATTATTATAATCTATATACATTAAAATCACTTATTATAAATTAGGTTATCTAATATAGAAGCTACTTTGTATATAACTAAATATTATCTCTTCTCTCAATATGTATTATACAATAAGTGTAAAATATATTTATATAAAATATCTTACATTCCTATAACAAAGCCATCTGCTTCAATTGGCAAGTAACTTACTCTTGTATTTAATTCCACTTTTCCAAAGAATACTACCCAGTATGGTCTAAAGATACTTTCAATTTTAACTATCTCAATCTCTGGTATCCCCCCCATAAACCTGTGACTTAATCTTATAGCCATTTTATTTGCCTTTGCTTTTACCCTTCTCTCATCCTTATCACTATATTGTATGATGTCATTATCTACATTTTTTACAATTTCAGATACTGGTAATTCTTGTACTATACTACCAGCACCTGTAGAGCCATTTACTAAAATATTTAATTCATTTATATTGCTAGCTTGTTTTTTTTTCATGAAAGGAGATTTATTTTGATAAATTTTAAGTGTAACGACTTTAAACTCTATATAATGAAGTCTAACTTCATGAACTTCTTTATTTTTTAATATCAACATACTTAATAAGGAATTCTTTCCACTTTTTGCTATATCTATAGCTTCATCTTTTGTAATTTTTATAGGCAATGCTCTTATATCCATAAAATCATTCCCTTTCCTCTTTTTTTCTTGTCATTTTGAATACTCTATATAGATAATCAAAAAATATTATAACTACTGCTATCATAACTCCATATGGGATTATCTTTCCAACTATAATATCATTTCTAGTTACTATACCATAAAATATAAATCCTGTTATTAAGAAGTATAATAGTACTAAAAAACCATCTATACCAATCCATTTTATTTCCAAATCTTTTTTTACTTTAGAGACCAATTTAGACATAATAACTACTCCTTTTTATAGATTATTTTGTGTATTTAAATTTTCGCCTATTCTATTTCCTATTGTCCATGCAATAAATGAAAGAGGGATGGCTATAACAAGAGGCTCTAATTCAAAACTTTGAACTGGAAACATTTTAAAATAACCAAAAGTTACTCCACCTACAATCATTCCCAAAATACCGCCCATAGATGTTCTTCTTCCATTACCAAGAAGTCCTCCTACTATAGGTACAAATGCTGAACCCATCCAAATACTTCCTACAAATATACATGCATCATATACATTTTCAAATCTAAACGCCACACTAAGTCCCATAACTGCCGCTAAACATACACCTACTCTAGTAAGTTTAACTAATTGCTTTTGAGATAATTCTTTTTTAGTAATTCTTCCATATATATCATTTGCTAAAGTGGCTCCTGCTGCTAGATAATAACTATCTAGTGTTGATATTATTGAACCTAAAATTCCTATTATAAATATTACTCTTATACCTTCTGGCAATGTATTTAAAACTAAAGTTATATATCCAGCTGCTGGAGCCATTTCTGGATAAGTGGCTCTAACTATAAGACCTGTCATAGTTAACACCATGTCAAAACATATCCACAGAGAAAAACAAGTCAACAAGGCTCTCCTACCAACTTTTGGAGAGTCTGCTGCCGAAAACCTTTGATAGAAAGTTGGGTCTGAATAAGCTCCAAATGAATATACTATTAACATCAATGCTTTCATTGCTGACATACCTTTTGTAGGATGCATTAGCTGAGGTGCATCTTTAAGTGCTTCTGTAAGACCTTGAAAACCACCTATTTGGTCAAATTGACCTGGCATGACCATAGTTAGACCAAATACCATGCAGAAAAACAATACCATATCTGTAATGGCAACTCCCATAAGACCACCAAGAACTGTCAATATAACTACTACCACTACCATTATAAACCCTATTAGTTGTTTATCAATTCCCCAAGCTACATTACCTATAGTTCCCATAGCTGTTATTTCTCCAAGTTGTGCACAATATATAAACATTAAAACTGCTCCAATTATAGCAACTTGCTTTCCATAAAAACTTTCTAATAAATCAGGAACTGTTATATTAGTTCTTATATGAATTCTTGGTCCAACCCACAATGCTAAAGGCATTCTTCCAATGTGTGCAGCTATTGACCATACTGCCCATGCAGATATCCCATATATAGCTGCATACTCTACACTACCAACTGTACCAACTCCACCATACCAAGAGGCAACCAAAGTACCTACTATCAAAGACCATGGTAAGCTTCGATTTCCTAGGTAATAACTTTCCATATCTTTTACATTTCTAGAAAAATAATAGCCTATCCCTAACAATAGAAATGCAAATATAATTATAATTCCATTTTCCCATAATGCTAACATATCTACTCTCCATATTCTTATTATTGTCTTAATTTTCTATTTTAATATTTAAATAGTTACTGTCATTTTTTAATTAAACTTAATTTATACCATGTGTTATAAATTTATTTTATAATTATGAAATCTCTAAACTGAAACTATTTCTTATTTTAAACATGAACAACTCTACCCATTTTTTAAAAATAGGTAGAGTTATATAAATAATTATAAGTATTTAAGCAATTTTATTATTCAAGTTTTTATTTTCTTTTTTATTTATTTTATTTAAAGCATAAGTAGCAAATATACCTATAACTGCACACACTACAGATAAAATAAATATATACGTATATCCTGTCTGTCCATATTTATCTAACCAGTTACCTGCAACGGTATAGTAAAATGCATCTGGAGAGAATCCTATAAATGAAGCGAATCCAACTACTGCTCCTGTAGTTTCTAAAGATATATTAGACTCTGAAACAGATGCAAAGTATATACCTCTAAATCCAAATAAGATTACACTTAGTATTATCATATTTATTACAGCTATCCATATAAGTCCTGCACTTTTAGGAATTACTAAGTAAGCTGCTGTACTTATTGTCATTAATATAAACCCTACAAACATTACTTTTATAGATGAACCAACTTTATCTGTTATAACACCTGCAATAGGAGATGCTCCCATTTTTATAACATAAGTTCTAATTATTGATAAAGCTGAAACTAAAGTCATTGGCATTACATAAACTTCTGATAGGTATGGGCTTAAATAAGTTAAACTTGAAAATACTAAATAAGTTGAAAATATTATAAGACCAATCAGCCAAGCTTTTGGCATTGTAACTACTTTTAGTAATGATTTAATACTTAATCCTTCATCTGATGCTCCAGTATCTTTCTTTTCTTCTACTAAGAAGAATAAAAGTATACCACATATTATAGATGCTGCAGAATATAACCATACTACATATTTAAATCCAATAGTTATTTCAGCAAATTTTCCAAAGAAGTAAAGACCTATAAAAGAAATTAACGTACCTGATACCCCTGATAACCCTTCATAAAATCCAAATATTCTTCCTTGTTCTGATTCACTACCCTGCATTCTAACAACCTTAACAGAAGCTGAGAAGAATGTTAATATTGTTGTAAATCCCCATAATACAAATATTAAAAGAATCATGTTGTATGATGGAAATGTTGAGAAGTAAAACCCTAATGCTCCTGAAGCAATTAAAGAAAAAGTTATCAGTTTTCTAACTGAAAACCTATCAGCAAACCATCCACCTATAAAATAAGATACCATTCCTACTAATCCATATAAACTCAATAAGTTCCCTATTTGCGTATGACTCAATGCTAATGCTTGTTGCATTGGATCATAAAATGATGACTTCATATATGGTAAACTATACATGGCTGTTGTTCCAAATGCCAATATGAATATTACCAAAAATCTCTTAACATTATTTTTGTTTTCCATGATTTTCTCTCCTTAAGATTTTAATTTTCTAGTTTTATTTCTATAACTTTATTTTAATTTTTCTATAGCTTGTTTAAAGTCATTTATTATATCATTTGCAGACTCTAATCCTACTGCTATTCTTATTAGATTTTCTCCATTCATTTGAACTAATGTATGTTCTTCTCCTAAACTTGTTGCTATTGTTGCAAGCTCTAAAGAATTCATTAATTTTCTACTAGCTTGGTCTCTTGTTAATCCATTTATTCCATCTTTAAGTTTAAATGAAACTACTCCTCCACCTAAACCATTCATTTGAGTTTTGCAAAGTTCATACTGAGGATGAGCTTTTAGTGCTGGATATTTTACCAATTCTACATTTTCTTCTTGCTCTAAAAACTCTGCTACTGCCAATCCATTTTCACAGTGTTTTTTCATTCTCATGTCTAAAGTTTTCATGCCTCTTAAAATCATCCATGCACTCATTGGTGGTAAAGATGCTCCTGTAAAACAACATAAACTTGGCCATCTCACTAAATCTATTAATTCCTTTGAACCTGCTACTGCTCCCCCTAAAGTATCTCCATGTCCATTTATAAATTTAGTAAGACTATGTATTACCAAGTCTGCACCTAAGTCTATTGGTCTTTGTATAATTGGAGTACCAAAAGTGCTGTCAACAATAGCTAAACTCTTATTTTCATGAGCTATTTCTGCTATTGTTTTTATATCTACTAAATCTAATGATGGATTTAATGGACTTTCTATATAAACTATCTTAGTATTTGATTTCATTGCATCTTTTACATTTTGTGGATTTACTGCATCCACAAATGTAACTTCAACGCCAAATTTGGCCAACAACTCAGACATAAATAATTTAGTATGTGAGAATATTCCATCAGAACTAACTATATGGTCTCCACTTTTTACTAATGCTAATATAGTAGATGTTATTGCTCCCATACCTGATGTACTAGATATAGCACTTTCTGCATTTTCAAGCATAGCTAATTTAGCTTCTAACTCTGTAAGTGTAGGATTACACTCTCTTGTATATACATACCCCCATGTCATACATAACTCTTCAAAATGCTCTACTGTCTTTGCAGCAAATGTTGCTGTTTGACATATTGGAGTAGCTAATGCACCTGTTGTTGGATCTGCACTATGTCCCCAATGTATTATTTTTGTCTCCAAATCTTGATTAATATTATTACTCATTTTAATTCCTCCTGTTTTGACCTATTTATACAACGTTTTCCCTGCCAAATTTCACCAATTCAGCTTTAATTAGTATAAACTTTTTAAGTATACTTTTATATTTGTTATAATTTCTAAAAATCTGACACTTATTTTGCTTTTTTACAGTTTTAATTATAAACTCTATAGTAACTATAGAGTCAATATATTTTTGATATTTTTTTTACAATGTTTAAAAAATTTAACATAAAAAGAGATATGCATTAAAATAAGCTTATTTTAATGCATATCTCTTTTTATATTAAATTTGATTCAATACATAAAACATCAATTTTTTGTTCTCTGTGTAAATTCTTTCATTGTCATTTTCTCATCAAAAGTCTATAGTAATTATATACATTACTATGATTTAACATCTGTAATAAAATATACTACATCAAGAAAATTATATACTCTATAAAACTTTATATAAAAATCAAAAAAAGTTTTACTATTTATTGTATCCATATATCTGTAAATAAAATTAATTAGAGGCATAAATATATTCAAATCATCCAATTTATTTATACCTCTAATTTTTCATAAGTAAAATCTCATTAAATTGATTTCTTCGCACGAATAAGTGTGCTTTTAGAGATACCAGTCATCTTCACAACCTCTCTATAAGGTTTAGAATTTAATAATCCCAATGCGTATTGTATCTGCTGATTACTATATTTCTTTGGTCTACCATCCTTAAAATCTTTTTTCCTTCTAGCAAATTCTTTTCCCAACTGAGTTCGTTCTATTATCATATTTCTTTCAAGTTCTGCAACTGCAAGTAATGTAGTTAAAAAGAATTTCCCCATTGAAGTATTTTCTAGGAGACCTATATTTAAAATATGGACACTAACTTCTTTAGCAAACAAACCCTCTATCAGTTGTATTCCTTCTGATGTACTTCTAGCCAGTCTATCAAGTTTAGTTGCAACAAGTAAATCTCCCTTTTTTAAAGAAGATATAATTTTTTCAAATTTAGGTCTATTTGTAGTAGTACCTGTATAAGTTTCTTTTATTATTTTGGCATTGTTATACTTGCTTAATATCTCTTGCTGTTGTTGATACAAACTGTTGTTATCTGTCTGATTCTTTGTACTGACACGGCAATATCCATATATAATAATAATCACTTCCTAACGTAAATATTTAATGCAGAAATTTGTAGATATCTGTATCTACATGTCTTTATACATTTTACTAAAACGATTTTTTGGTGTCAATACTGTTAACTTTTGACACCATTATAATTCCTTTATAATTTGTTTGACTATGTCAAAAATTAACAATATAATGAAGTTAATGAAATTATACAAATTGGAGGAAATAATATGAATAGTCTGTTAAATGATGCAATAGATGAGTTAAAAAACATCCATTGCGGAGAGGTTTTTTTATTAAAAGAATTGTTCAAAGGCTATGAATGGAACAGGTTGGAGATGAACATCAGGTTAAAATTAGGAAAACTTTTTTTGTATGAGGTAGTAAGTAATCCCAATTTAAAGGTAGAAGTAATCAATAAAAACTCTGCTTATCAACAAATGTATAAAAAAAAATAGCAACTTAAATATATATAATAATATAATCTTCTTGTTGAGTCAAAAGTTAAAACTTTTAATACAAATTGTACTATATAAATGTTTATCAGTAGGTCTGAGTCTATATAACTAACATATACAAATAGTACTGTTTAAATTATGTTTTTAAGATAGATAAATCTTAACCCTACTCCAGCATAAATCTAGATACACTAAAATAGGGCTCAGAATTATCTATATTTTTATACCATAAAATGCTTAGCTCTTCCTCTTGATTGAATGTATATGTCTGGAGAAATGCAATAGAAACGTTGGTTTATAAAATTTCCAAAATCAGAAAATCTTATCTTAAATTTAGGAATTCCAAAACTTTCAGGTGCTATTTCATCTACACCAAAATATATAACAAGCCCATCATCTGTAATATAAAATGCCTGATCTTCAGGTATAACTAATTCTACATTAGAATAATACATTTCTCTATTTTCATTAATTTCAGATTTTATATAATCAGTTATTATGTTTATATAGTCAACTCCATCTCTAAAAATATCACTTAGTAAAAGTTCTTTTCCATTTGTTAAATCTATATTGTAATTATTTAATGTATTGTACTTAGGCCCAGAACTACCAGCAAATCCCATAAGATTTAATATCATACTTAGTACATAGTTTTTACTAAAAGTAACTGCATAATTAGTAGAAACCCAGTAACTTTGTTTTGGAAGTGAATTTTGAGAAGCTGCATTATTATATTCTTGTTCTTCTTCTTGTAATCCAACCTTAAAATTATTTACAGTCATTTTTACAGCAGAATTTATGTTGTTTAAAATAGGCGGATTTACATAGGTGGATTGATTTCTAATATTGTAAAGAATAGGATATTTTACATCATATGAAAAGTACTTACTTCTGCCAAAGTCTTCATTAAACTGCACATATAATATGTTATATGTACAAGTATTTGTAGCTTGATAATTTTCCATTAAAACTCTCCTCCTCTTATTAAAAAAATCAGATACTATATAATATGTTTAAAAGAGTAATAATGTTAACAATAAATGTAAAGAATAGAAAGTATCTAAAACAGCAAAAAATGACTGATTTTGTGGTATAATACATAGGATTGAGAGTTATTTTATAGGAGGAAAGATATGTTATTATTAGCAGATAAATGGAAAGATTATGAACTTATAGATATGGGAAATGGAGAAAAATTAGAGCGTTGGGGTAAGTATGTACTTAGAAGACCAGATCCACAGGTTGTATGGCCAATGGAGTCCGAATGGGCTCTATGGAAAAACCCTCATGGACATTATCATAGAAGTAATAAAGGTGGAGGTCAATGGGAACACAAAAAAAGATATCCAGAACAATGGACTATAAATTACAAAAACTTAAAATTCCACATTAAACCAACTGGATTTAAACATACTGGATTATTCCCAGAACAAGCAGCCAATTGGGACTGGATGATGGACAAAATCAAAAAAGCTGACAGACCTATAAAAGTATTAAATCTTTTTGCATATACAGGAGGAGCTACAGTAGCATGTGCATCCGCTGGTGCAGAAGTATGTCATGTTGATGCTGCAAAAGGTATGGTCAACTGGGCAAAAGAAAATATAGAGTTATCAGGACTTAAAAATCAAACAGTAAGATTTATAGTAGATGATGTTGTAAAGTTTGTTGAAAGAGAAATAAGAAGAGGTAAGAAATATGATGCAATAATAATGGACCCACCTTCTTATGGAAGAGGACCTAAGGGAGAAGTATGGCAGATAGAAGAAAAATTATATAGCTTTGTGGATTTATGTATGGGTGTTTTATCTGATAATCCTTTATTCTTTCTAATTAATTCTTACACAACAGGCTTCTCTCCAATAGTTCTTGAAAATGTACTATCTACAACAATAGAAAAAAAGGCAAATAATGGAGAAATTTATGGCGGTGAACTAGGAATACCAGCTTCTAGGGATAGTAAAATACTTCCTTGTGGTATATTTGGAAGATGGGAGAACAAATAATGATAAAAGTCATATATGAAGATAACCATTTATTAGTTGTAGAGAAACCTGTAAATGTATTATCTCAAGGAGATGATACCAATGATAAGGACATGGTAAATCTTTTAAAAGACTATATCAAAACAAAGTACAATAAACCTGGAAACGTATATATTGGTTTGGTACATAGATTGGATAGACCAGTAGGTGGAGTCATGATTTTTGCCAAAACATCAAAAGCTGCCTCAAGATTGTCTGAACAAGTAAGAAATAAGACATTCAAAAAAACCTATATGGCAGTTGTTCATGGTAAAATGAAATCCGATTCAGACATATTAAAAGATTTTTTATATAAAAATAAAAAGACAAATATGGTAAGTGTCGTGAAAAAAAACCATAAAGATGCTAAAGAAGCTGAACTTAGTTATAAAGTATTGGGTTTTAAAGAAAATCTAAGCTTAGTTCAAGTAAACTTAAAAACTGGCCGTTCTCATCAGATAAGAGTTCAATTTGCAACTAGAAAACACCCTTTATATGGAGACCAAAGATATGGCCAAGAAGTAAATAAAATTGGACAACAGATTTCTCTTTGGTCTAATAAAATAGAAATTTGCCATCCAACAACAAAGGAAAAAATGGAATTTATATGTACTCCACCTGATAAATATCCATGGAATATATTCTAAATCTCAAATGAGGTGATTATATGAGTAAAAAGTTTTCAATAGGTGAAATGTCAAAGCTTCACAAAATAAGCATACAAACATTACGATACTATGACCAAATAGATTTATTTAAACCTGTTCATGTTGATCAAGAAAGCAATTACAGATATTACTCAATTGACCAATTTTCACAATTGGATATTATAAAATACTTAAAGTATCTAGGTATGCCATTAAAAGAAATCAAAGAAAAGTTAGATGAAAACAATGAAGAAATTCTAAAATTATTAACTAATAAGATTAATATAGTAGATGAAAAAATTAAAGAATTAGAACTTATAAAAAAAGTATTAAGTACAAAAAAAGAAACAATGGAAAAAGGTATGAAAGTAGATGAAGTAGGTAAAATAGTAAGAAAACATATTCCAAGAAGAAGTATTTTATCCATAGAATATGAAGAAGGTTTAAGTAGTGAAGAAACTATGGAACTTTCCAGAAGACAAATAGCAAATATACTAGAAGATAATATCTCTGTGTTTTATGGTGGAGTAAGTGGTCTTGTATCTATAGATAAATTCTTAAACGAAGATAAAGTCATCTATGAAAATAGTTTTGTAAATGTTGAAAGAGATTTATTTGATGCTAAATCTCAAAAATATATATCTGAAATTTCAGCTGGTGATTTTATTTGTATGACATATAAAGGTTCTTACAGAGAAAATTATACTGCTTTTAAAAAGTTAGTTGACTATGTTGATTATAAAAGGATACCTATTGAAAATTATATATATGAGATACCTATAATAGACCCTCTATCTACAAACAATGAAGAGGAACTTCTAACCGAAATTCAGATACAGGTTAAAAAGAGAGAAATTGATTTAAGATGTCTAGTATAATCAATTATTATAAAAAAGGGCGTTTCCAAATGATTTTTAAATCATAAATGGAATGCCCTTTTTAAATAATAATTAAAATTTTATAGTTTACACTTGGAAAATAATATGAAATGTTTTATTATATATCTATATACCTTATAATACGAGGTATATGATAACATAAAGTAGGTGAATTTATGGACTTAAATAAAGAAGTGCTTAAAGGTCATATTGATACTTTAATATTATCAATACTAAACAAAGGAGATTCATATGGATATGAAATAGCAAAAGTGGTTAGAGATGAAACTACATTTGAGTTAAAAGAAAGTACACTCTATGTGTCTCTTAAAAGATTAGAATCTAAGGGTTTGATAAAATCTTATTGGGGAAATGACCAAGGCGTAGGAAGCAGGAGAAAGTATTACAATATAACAGATGACGGAAAGGATAACTTAGAAATAAAAATTCAGGAGTGGGACTTTATACAGGGTATTATGAACAAATTTCTAAAGAAGGGGGATTAGATTTATGAAAATAATAGAAGAGTATTTAGAAACACTATATAAGAACGAAAATAACAAAGAGATTCAAGATTTAAAAGAAGAGCTAAGAGAACATCTAACAACATCTGCAAATGAATTTATTGAAAATGGATATAACATAGATGAAGCACAAAATAAGGCAATCGAGAGATTCGATGGTGGCGGTGAGATGTCAGTAGAATTACGTTCAATATTTAAACAAAAAATAGAACCTAAAAAAGTTTTATTGCGAAGATTATCAAATTCAAGGCTCTTATTTTTAAATTTATTTGGATGGCTTGTTGCAGCTGCTGCATTTACAGCCAATAGAGGTTTTGGACACATAGTTCCACCTTGGTTGATTGTAGCTTTGATAATCGTAGTAGCTATATTAATAATTTTAAGCATTATAATTAATAGATTAAAGAAAGAAATAGAAAATGATTATGTTATGTAGTCACATTAATAAATATATTTTTGTTTTATTTATATGAATAAGTACTAGGATATTAATAAATACTATGAAAGGAGTTTTTGTATATGGAGAAAAAAATATTATTAGAAAAAATTCTTGATACGCCAGGAGTTTCATATATTAATGAGAAAGTAAATTTATTTAAATATACCAAATGGATTTCATTTGGAACTTATATAATGACTGTTGAAAGCTTCTGCTATAAAGAAGATTCAAAACACTATAATCCAGTAATGGGCACATTTGATTATGAGTCAGAAATTTTTATAGTTAATGCCATATATAAAGATGAGGTCTACTCTATTAAAAGTAAAAAACTCTATAGAAATGTATCTAAGGGAGATAAAATAGTTGTTACAATTAAATACTATTATGATAAATATGAAAATCTTATACATGAAGAAATTCATGACTACCACTCTTATCCTCTATCTAATGATTAAAGAAAAAACTGATAGTATCAAGATTAATATTTATTTTAGTTCACATAAAAAAATAATTATAGAGTATTAATTAAAGGCGAAAGCTTCTACGGACTAACGCCTTTAATTAATCTAAATATTAGTTTATTTTTTTATTCCGCTATATTATAAACTTTTAATTTATCTTTGTTTATATGCTTTTTCTTAACCTCTACTAAGGCTTTTAATGTATCTAAAGATGTCATTATTTCAGTAGAGAATTCAATAGCTGTTCTTCTCATTTTAAATCCATCTCTTGTTGAGTCATTACCTTTAGTAGGTGTATTTATTACTATATCAACTTGTTTATTTCTTATAGCATCTAGTATGTTTGGTCTAGGCTCTTCAACTCTGTTTACTATATCAGCCTCTATTCCATTTTCTCTTAGACTCTTAGCTGTACCTTCTGTTGCAACAAAAGTATATCCTAACTCTTTCATATCTTTTGCTATTGCTATAAATTCATCTTTATCGTTATTATTGACAGTAGCAAGCACTACTCCTCTTTCATCAGACATATGTCTACCTGCTGCTAAGAATCCTTTATATAAGGCTTCTTCTAGGTTTTCTCCTACACCTAAAACTTCTCCTGTAGATTTCATTTCAGGTCCAAGACTTACTTCAACTTTAGCTAATTTAGACATTGAGAATACTGGAACTTTTACTGATACTAGTTTAGGCTCTTTATAAACTCCTGTACCATATCCTAAATCCTTTAATTTAGCTCCTAGCATACATTTTGTAGCTAAGTCAACTATTGGTACTCCACTCACTTTACTTATATATGGGACTGTTCTACTGGCTCTAGGGTTAACCTCAATTATATATAATTCATTTTGGAATTCTATAAATTGTATATTAACCATACCAAGTACATTAAGGTCTAAAGCTATTTTTTTAGTATATTCTAGAATTTTATCTTTTATCTTATCAGATATATTTTGGCTTGGATACATTGTCGTACTATCTCCAGAGTGAACTCCAGCTCTTTCTAAATGTTCCATTATTCCAGGTATTAATATATCTTCTTTATCACATATAGCATCTACTTCTATTTCTCTACCAGTTAAATACTTGTCTATAAGTACTGGATTTTTATGGTCTCTAGCAAAAGCATCATCTAAATACTGAGTTAATTTTTCCTCGTTGTAAGTTATTTCCATACCTTGGCCACCAAGTACATAAGATGGTCTAACTAATACTGGATAACCTAATTCATTAGCAACTTCAATACCTTCATTAGTTGTCCATACGCCTTTTCCTTTTGGTCTATTTATATCTAATCTCTCTAATAAGTCGTCAAATTTTTCTCTGTCTTCTGCTGCATCTATATCATCAAAATCAGTTCCCAATATAGGTATTTTTTTCTCATGTAAGAACTTAGCTAGTTTTATAGCTGTTTGTCCTCCAAATTGTAGTATTACACCTTCTGGTTTTTCTTTTTCAATTATATTTAAAACTTCTTCTTCTGTTAATGGTTCAAAATATAGTTTATCTGATGTATCAAAATCTGTACTTACTGTTTCAGGGTTATTGTTTACAATTATAGTTTCTATACCCATTTTTCTTAAAGATTTTACACAGTGAACTGAACAATAGTCAAACTCTATACCTTGACCTATTCTTATTGGTCCAGAACCCAATACTACCACTTTTCTCTTATCACTTACAACTACTTCATCATATTGCTCATAAGTTGAGTAATAATATGGAGATAGAGCTTCAAATTCTCCTCCACATGTATCAACCATTTTATAAACTGGTTGTATATTATATAGACTTCTTAGTTCATATAATTTTTCTGGGCTAATCTTCATTAAGTCAGATATACCCTTATCAGAGAATCCTTTTTTCTTTAATTCATGTAAGTATTCCTTATCTAAATCTTCTATTTTAAGACCTTTTAATTTTTCTTCTTGCTCAACTATCCATTTAAATTTATTTATAAACCACTTATCAACACCAGTGATTTCTTCTATCATTTCTACTTTATAGCCTCTTCTTATCATTTCAGCTAAGTCAAACAATCTTTCATCATCAGGCACTACAACTCTTTTCTTTAACTCTTCTAACGTTCTACCTTCTGATGGGGCATGAACTAATGAATATTTTCCTGTTTCAAGTGATCTTATTCCCTTAAGAATGGCAGCTTCAAAGTTACTTCCTATACTCATTATTTCACCAGTTGCCATCATCTTAGTTCCTAATTTTCTATTTGCCTTTTTAAATTTATCAAATGGCCACTTTGGTATTTTTACTACCACATAATCTAAAGTTGGCTCAAAACAAGCATAAGTTTTTTTAGTTACCGCATTTTCTATTTCATCCAAAGTATATCCTAAAGCTATTTTAGCTGCCACTTTTGCTATTGGATATCCTGTAGCTTTTGATGCTAGTGCTGATGATCTACTAACTCTTGGATTTATTTCTATTATTGCATATTCTAAGCTGTGTGGATTTAAAGCTATTTGAACATTACATCCACCTTGAACTTCTATTGCATTTATTATATCTATTGATGCTTTTCTAAGTAGTTGGTATTCTTCATCACTTAAAGTTTGACTTGGAGCAACAACTATACTATCTCCTGTATGAACTCCAACTGGGTCTACATTTTCCATGTTACATACAGTTATACAGTTTCCATTTCCGTCTCTCATTACTTCATATTCTATTTCTTTCCAACCTTTTATACTCTTTTCAAGAAGAACTTGACCTACTGGACTTAATTGCAATCCATGTGAAAGTATCTCTCTTAATTCTTCCTCTGTATCAGCTATACCTCCACCAGTTCCACCTAATGTGTATGCTGGTCTTACAACCACTGGATATCCTATTTTATTTGCAAATTCAAGACCTGCTTCTAAATTTGTAACTATATCACTAACTATTACAGGTTGATTTATTTCTTTCATTACTTCTCTAAATAAATCTCTATCCTCACCCTTTTTTATAGACTCTATAGACGTACCTATAACTTTTACATTATATTTATCTAGTATACCAGCATCATGTAATTCTACAGCCAAGTTTAGTCCTGTTTGACCACCCATACCTGCAAGTAAACTATCTGGTCTTTCTTTTTCAATTATTTTTTCTATAAATTCTATTGTTAATGGTTCTATATATATTTTATCTGCAATTTCTTTATCAGTCATTATTGTAGCTGGATTACTATTTACTAATACAACTTCTATTCCCTCTTCTTTTAGTGCTTGGCAGGCCTGTGTTCCTGAATAGTCAAATTCTGCTGCTTGACCTATTATTATTGGCCCTGACCCTAATACTAAAGTTTTCTTTATACTATCTAATTTAGGCATAACTCTTTCTCCTTATCTAAACAATTTTCACAGTTTTTATCTTCATAATCTATACAATCAATTTTAATTACTTTATTTCATCTTTAAATTTGAGTTTATTTATTATATCTATATTAATTAAACCAATACTTTTTTTGATTTAAGTTAGTCTTATTTTTTAGTTATATATTCTGATATTATTTATTTTACAAACTCTAAAAACTTATCGAAAATATAGTCATTGTCTTTTGGCCCTGGACAAGCTTCAGGGTGGTATTGAACACTGTATACATCTAGCTTCTCATGTCTCATTCCTTCAACAGTATTATCGTTTAAATTTATATGTGTCACTTTCATTTGTTCAGGAACTTCTGAAACATAATATCCATGATTTTGAGAAGTTATAAATACTTTTCCCTCTTCTAAATCTTTAACTGGATGATTTCCGCCTCTATGTCCAAATTTAAGTTTCGCAGTTTTTCCGCCAAGAGCTAGGGCTAAAAGCTGATGTCCTAAGCATATTCCAACTATAGGCTTTTTACCAATTAGAACTTTTATATTTTCTATAATATCTTCTAAATCCTCTGGGTCTCCAGGCCCATTTGATAAAAATATTAAATCAGGATTTATACTTAATACATCTTCTGGAGATGTTGTAGCTGGGAATATTGTTATATCGCATCCACGAGCTATAAATGATCTTAAGATGTTTCTTTTAACTCCAAAATCCATAACAGCTACTTTTGGACCATTTCCTTCTATATGCTCTACTTCTTTTCTTGTAACCGTTCTAACTGCTTCTGTATTTGAAAACTTATCTAATTTATGTTTAACATCTTCTAATTTACTATCTTCTAATGTAATTATACCTTTCATTGTCCCATTATTTCTAAGTATCTTAGTTAAAGCTCTTGTATCTATTCCTTCTAGTCCTATCACTTTATTTTGCTTTAAATATTGGTCTATATCAATTTCACATCTAAAATTACTTGGAGAATCACTTTTTTCTCTTACTATAAATCCTTTCACTTGCACTTTTTCAGATTCTGCTGATGATAAATTTATACCATAATTTCCTATAAGAGGATAAGTCATAGTAACTATTTGACCATAGTAAGAAGGGTCTGTTAAAACTTCACCATATCCTATCATTGAAGTATTAAATACTACTTCTCCTACACTTTCTTCTAAATATCCAAATGCTTTTCCTATAAAAACTGTCCCATCTTCTAATATTAACCTTGCTTTCATATTACAGTACCTCCTATAATTCTCTTTAGGCAAACTAAAGAACATTAACTAAATATAATCTTTTAAATATCTATATATATTTTTCACTTTTACATTCTAGTTTTATACTCATTTGCATTTATTTTTTATCTTTTTCTATTATACTACAAATTTCTTAAAAAAAAGAAGTTATCTCAAAAGTAAAAACTCCTAGAAAAAATAACTTCTTCTTTTTAATTTAATGATTAAATTCTTAAACTATACAATCAACTTAATTTCTATTCAGCTATATTGTAAACTTTTAACTTATCTTTGTTTAGGTGTTTTTTCTTAACCTCTACTAAGGCTTTTAATGTATCTAAAGATGTCATTATTTCAGTAGAGAATTCAATAGCTGTTCTTCTTATTTTAAATCCATCTCTTGTTGAGTCATTGCCTTTAGTAGGTGTATTTATTACTATATCAACTTGTTTATTTCTTATAGCATCTAGTATGTTTGGTCTAGATTCTTCCACTCTGTTTACTATATCAGCTTCTATTCCATTTTCTCTTAGACTCTTAGCTGTACCTTCTGTTGCAACAAAAGTATATCCTAACTCTTTCATATCTTTTGCTATTGCTATAAACTCATCTTTATCGTTATTATTGACAGTAGCAAGCACTACTCCTCTTTCATCGGACATATGTCTACCTGCTGCTAAGAATCCTTTATATAAGGCTTCTTCTAGGTTTTCTCCTACACCTAAAACTTCTCCTGTAGATTTCATTTCAGGTCCAAGACTTACTTCAACTTTAGCTAATTTAGACATTGAGAATACTGGAACTTTTACTGATACTAGTTTAGGCTCTTTATAAACCCCTGTACCATATCCTAAATCCTTTAATTTAGCTCCTAACATACATTTTGTAGCTAGGTCAACTATTGGTACCCCACTCACTTTACTTATATATGGGACTGTTCTACTGGCTCTAGGGTTAACCTCAATTATATATAATTCATTTTGGAATTCTATAAATTGTATATTAACCATACCAAGTACATTAAGGTCTAAAGCTATTTTTTTAGTGTATTCTACTATCTTTTCCTTTATCTTATCAGATATATTTTGGCTTGGATACATTGTTGTACTATCTCCAGAGTGAACCCCAGCTCTTTCTAAGTGTTCCATTATTCCAGGTATTAATATATCTTCTTTATCACATATAGCATCTACTTCTATTTCTCTACCAGTTAGATATTTATCTATAAGTACTGGATTTTTATGGTCTCTATCAAATGCATCCTGTAGGTATTGAGATAATTTTTCTTCATTGTAAGTTATTTCCATACCTTGACCACCAAGTACATAAGATGGTCTAACTAATACTGGATAACCTAATTCATTAGCAACTTCAATACCTTCATTAAGTGACCATACACCTTTTCCTTTTGGTCTATTTATATCTAATCTCTCTAATAATTCATCAAATTTTTCTCTGTCTTCTGCTGCATCTATATCATCAAAGTCCGTTCCCAATATAGGTATATTTTTCTCATGTAAGAACTTAGCTAGTTTTATAGCTGTTTGTCCTCCAAATTGTAGTATTACACCTTCTGGTTTTTCTTTTTCAATTATACTTAAAACTTCTTCTTCTGTTAATGGTTCAAAATATAGTTTATCTGATGTATCAAAATCTGTACTTACTGTCTCAGGATTATTGTTTATGATTATAGTTTCTATATCCATCTTTCTTAAAGATTTTACACAGTGAACTGAACAATAATCAAATTCTATACCTTGACCTATTCTTATTGGGCCAGAGCCTAACACTATTACTTTTTTCTTATCACTAACAACTACTTCATCATATTGCTCATAAGTTGAGTAGTAATATGGAGATATAGCATCTATTTCTCCCGCACATGTATCGACCATTTTGTATGCTGGTTTTATGTTATATAGACTTCTTAATTCATATAATTTTTCTGGGCTTATCTTCATTAAATCAGATATACCTTTATCAGAGAATCCTTTTTTCTTTAACTCAAGAAGATAATCTTTAGTTAAGTCTTCAATCTTCATAACTTTTAATTTTTCTTCTTGTTCAACTATCCATTTAAATTTATTTATAAACCACTTGTCTATTCCTGTGATTTGCTCTATCATTTCTACTTTATAGCCTCTTCTTATCATTTCAGCTAAATCAAATAGTCTTTCATCATCAGGTACTACAACTCTTTTCTTTAACGCTTCAATACTTCTCTCTTCTGATGGTGCATGAACTAATGAATATTTTCCTGTTTCAAGTGATCTTATTCCCTTAAGAATAGCAGCTTCAAAGTTACTTCCTATACTCATTATTTCACCAGTTGCCATCATCTTAGTTCCTAATTTTCTATTTGCCTTTTTAAATTTATCAAATGGCCATTTTGGTATCTTAGCCACTACATAGTCTATAGTTGGCTCAAAACAAGCATAAGTTTTTTTAGTTACTGCATTTTCTATTTCATCCAAAGTATATCCTAAAGCTATTTTTGATGAAACTTTGGCTATTGGATATCCTGTGGCTTTTGATGCTAGTGCTGATGATCTACTAACTCTTGGATTTATCTCTATAACTGCATATTCAAAACTATGTGGGTTTAATGCAAACTGAACATTACACCCACCTTGAACTTCTACTGCATTTAATATATCTAAAGATGCTTTTTTAAGCATCGCACATTCTTTATTGCTTAAAGTTTGTGTTGGAGCAACTACTATACTATCTCCTGTATGAACTCCAACTGGGTCTATATTTTCCATGTTACATACAACTATACAGTTTCCTTTTGAATCTCTTATTACTTCATATTCTATTTCTT
Source organism: Clostridioides sp. ZZV15-6388 (assembly GCF_020657755.1). NCBI lineage: Bacteria > Bacillati > Bacillota > Clostridia > Peptostreptococcales > Peptostreptococcaceae > Clostridioides > Clostridioides sp. ZZV15-6388. The sequence continues at coordinate 40,345 of NZ_JAGWCU010000017.1, forward strand.
TCCAACCTTTTATACTTTTTTCAATTAATACTTGTCCAACTGGGCTTAATTGCAATCCATGTGAAAGTATCTCTCTTAATTCTTCCTCTGTATCAGCTATACCTCCACCAGTTCCACCTAATGTGTATGCTGGTCTTACAACTACTGGATACCCTATTGTAAGTGCATAATCAAGACCTGCTTGTAACTCTGTAACTATATCACTAACTATTACAGGTTGATTTATTTCTTTCATTACATCTCTAAATATATCTCTATCTTCACCTTTTTTGATAGATTCTACTGAAGTACCTATTATTTTTACTCCGTATTTATCTAGTATGCCTTTTTCATAAAGCTCAACTGCTAAGTTTAATCCTGTTTGTCCACCCATACCTGCAAGTAAACTATCTGGTCTTTCTTTTTCAATTATTTTTTCTATAAATTCTATTGTTAATGGTTCTATATATATTTTATCTGCCACTTCTTTATCAGTCATTATTGTAGCTGGATTACTATTTATTAATACAACTTCAATTCCTTCTTCTTTTAAAGATTGACATGCTTGAGTTCCTGAATAGTCAAATTCTGCCGCTTGACCTATTATTATTGGTCCTGACCCTAATACTAAAGTTTTCTTTATACTATCTAATTTAGGCATAAATTTTTCTCCTTATCTAAATGGTTTTTACTATCTGTAAATAATACTAAATCTATATTAATGCTAAGAATTTATTAAATATACAATCTAAATCTTCTTTTGTTGTGTATTCTGGAATGTACTGAACACTATATATTGGTAATTCCTTATGTCTCATTCCTTCTATAGTATTGTCATTTAAATTTACATGAGTTATCTCTGTATTTTCTGGCATCTCTGAAACATTGTATCCATGATTTTGAGAAGTTATAAATACTTTTCCTGTTTCTAAACATTTAACTGGATGATTTCCTCCTCTATGTCCAAATGCAAGTTTTGAAGTTTTTCCACCTAATGCTAATGCCAAAATTTGATGTCCTAAACCGATTCCTGCTAGTGGTTTTTTGCCTACTAATTTCTTTATATTTTCAACTATATCATTTATATCTTCTGGATTACCTGGCCCATTAGATAATAATATCAAGTCAGGGTTTATTCTTAAAATTTCTTCTGAAGTAGTCATTGCTGGTACTACTGTTATGTCGCAGTTACAAGCTTTCAGTGAATCTAATATACTATTTTTAACACCAAAGTCTACAACTACAACTTTAGCACCAGTCCCTTTAATATTTTCAATTTCTTTTCTTGTAACACTTTTAACTGAATCTTTATTGCAACACTCCGTCAATTTAGACTGAACTTCTTGTAATGATACATTTTCTAAAGTTATAATACCTCTTTTTGTTCCATTATTTCTAATAATCTTAGTCAATGCTCTTGTATCTATTCCTTCAAGTCCAATTACTTTATTTTGCTTTAGATATGTGTCTATATCCATTTCACATCTAAAATTATTTGGGTTGTCACTTTTTTCTCTTACTATAAGTCCTTTTACTTGCACTTTATTTGATTCAACATCTTCTAAATTTATTCCGTAGTTCCCTATAAGTGGATATGTCATTGTCACTATTTGTCCATAATAAGTTGCATCTGTCAGTAGTTCACCATATCCTGCCATTGAAGTATTAAACACAACTTCACCAACAGCTTCCTTTAAATATCCAAATGCTTTTCCTTCAAATACTGTTCCATCTTCTAAAATTAATTTCCCCTTCATATAAGCTACCTCCCAAATGTTTTATCTAAGCATTTTCTATTTCTTTTACAATATTAATAGCTGATTCTCTTGGACTTTCTGCTTTTGTTATAGGTCTTCCAACAACTAAATAATGAGCTCCTCTTTTTATTGCATCTGATGGAGTAACAACTCTTTTTTGGTCTCCAACTTCTGCTGACTTAGGTCTTATCCCTGGGCAAACTGTTATAAAATCAGTTCCACACGCTTCTACTATCTTATCTACTTCTTGAGCTGAGCAAACAACTCCATCTATTCCTGATTCTTTTGCTAATTTAGCTCTCTTTATAGCCAATTCTTCTGTTGTCATATTACATCCTATATCTTGTAAGTCTTGGTTGCTTAATGAAGTTAAAACCGTTACTCCAACCACCAAAGGTTTTTCTATATTTAATCTCTCTGCTTCTTCTTTAGCAACTAGTGCACATTGTCTCATCCCTTCCATGTCTGATACATGTATTGTCATTAACCAAACATTATCTCTTACTGCAGCTCTTACTGCACTTTTCATAGTATTTGGAATATCATGGAATTTAAGGTCTAGAAATATTTTTTTACCTTTTTCTTTTAAATAGTCTATAGTCTTTCCTTTTGTAGCCACATATTGTTCTAGTCCTACTTTAAATATATCTACACTATCTTCTAATTTGTCTATTAGTTCTTTAGCTTTATCAAATTCGTCAGTATCAATTGCAACTATTAGCTTCTCTTTACCATTTATCATTTTTACATCTCCTTTTTAATAAAGCCTAAATCCTCATAAAAAAATCCTCACACCAAAAGAGGCACAAGGATTTTATCTATACATAACTCTATTCATTAGCTATGAGATATCTTTCCCAGTCTCTCTGGACTAGTTTAAAAGACTTTATTATATTTAAATTTTTATTTTATACTCATCAAAAACCTCTAGAAGATTTACTAGAGGTTATATATTAACACTATCTATAACCCTTTAGTCTCTCTGGACTAATTTAAGGAATTTAGCTGTAATATTTTTCTTTATTTATATAACTTTATGTATCTTAAGGATATTTTAAAGTTTCATCTTTTTTATAATTAAACCACTAATTGCTTTTTATGTCAATAAGTCTTTGAATTATTCTTTATCTTTATCAAACAATTTTTTTTCAAAATAAGACTCTGCATTATATATCGCAGCAGCTGGATTATGCCCAGTTACTCTATCTTTGACAATTAGAGTTGTTATAGGAGCTTCCATATATTTCATAGCTAATGTATCATGTCCAACACATAGTCCAAGAATTATATTAAGGTCAACTTTAGCTTCATTTAAAAACAAAGCCTGCCCTATTGGATTACACATTATTTCATCTGCACACTTTGATATCGTTTGAGATGCTTCTAATCCAACTGTACTTTTAGGCATTGCTCCATTTTTACATATCACAGAAAACACTTCAAATCCATGATGTTCAAATACCTTTTGTACTGTTTGCATTTCTCTTTTTAAACCAATACAAAACGCTATACCAATTTTTTTATAGTCACATTTTTTAGCAAACTCTATAATCTCTTTTAACCTAGTATATTGACAGTATCCCTCTGTTTCAATTAATCCAGCATTATAAGCTATTTTTCTATTTTCTTCATCTTCATAAAGTTTTTTTGCCTTTTCTTGTAACTCAACTTCTCTAGTTGGACATATCTTCATTAGCTTATCCATATCTCCATCTGAACAGCCTCTAAGATTACATTTCCCACACTTATACATACATACTATCCCCTCTCAAAATTTTATTCATTTTGTGATTCTTCTTTTTCCAAACTTAAATTTTCATCTTGAGTTTCTTCTTCTGATTTTACATGTTCAACTACAGTTATAAAATATGACTTTCCTATTCTATTCTTTATAGGAAGTTTTTCATATGAAACATCTATTTTATTTTTTATACATGCTATATCAAAATGTCTTAAGCCTACTCCTAAGCTAACCTTATTCATATCTTCACAATGTTTCTTAGGTTTCTTTTCAAATAGATGAAGACCTCGTTCATCTTTATGAAAATACCAAGGTTGAGAGTTTTTCACAGATGGAGCTCTTCTTGTAAATTCTAATATTTCTTTCCATTTCCTATTTCTATTTATTTTATTTATGATATCTTTTACTGGTTTTCTATCAGGCCTAGCGTATCTTGTCCTAAATAAATCTTCATTTTTTGCCGGATATCCAAAAGCTATTATTATATATGGATTCTCTATTTTGTTTTCATCTTCTTCTTCCGTTTTTATTCCAGCTAAATAATCTAAATCGTCTTCTTCATCTTCTCTTGGGTCTTTGTTGCCAATATCTACAAATTCCAAGATATCTTCTCTTTTTAATGTCGACTCCAACCAACAAGTAGCTACTCCTAACGTTGTAAGACGTAAGACTATACCTTCAGTGGCAAAACCTATATTTTGTAGATAGTCTTTTCCTTTATCTGATGTGACTACTATATAATGAGGTGCTTTTACTTTACACTCTTTACCCATTAAAAAGTGTATTATATGACCTCTATCAACAACATGTGCTTTAATATTTAAATCTTCATTTAAGTATTCTAAATTTTTACAACTTCTTTTTATTTCTTCCATTAATGGCTTTTTTAGTTTTGTACTGGAAAAATTTCTTACAGATTTTCTATAAAAAATGGCTTCATAAAGCTCCATTTATGCCCTCCTAACTGAAATCTTCTGTTCATAATATATAAACTACTATATTTAAACATATATAAGCTTTGCCAGAAAATTTTTTATTTCATTATAAATATCTATCTCATTATTATATTATAAGTTTTTTTCGGTATTCTTGTATAGCTTTTCACTAAAAAAGTATTTTTATTTCTACTTTAATACTATTATCAACAAAAAATAACGTCTTAGTTGCAATTATATATTTAAACAATCTATTTTAATTAAAATAAGTGTTTTTTATTTCTCAATCTATTGAGTATAAATATTTTAAATATGACCCAAAATCTAAGTAATGATATTAATATTTTATAAGTTATTTAATGATATAATATTTTATAAGTTATTTAATATTAAAAATACAGGAGGAATGATATGGATTTTAATAAAAATTTAGAAAAATATGCTGAGTTAGCAATTAAGGTCGGAGTTAACATACAACCAGGTCAAACTTTACTTATAAAATCACCAATTGAATGTGCTGATTTTGCAAGAAGTGCACTAAAGGAAGCATATAAATATGGTGCTAAAAATGTATATATAGAATGGTCTGATGAAGAAAGTACTCTTATTAAATATTTATATGCACCAGACGAAGCATTTCATGAGTTTCCAAAATGGACAGCAGATCAATATGTAGACATAGCTAAAGAAGGTGGAGCATTTTTATCAGTATATGCTCAAAACCCTGATTTATTAAAAGATGTTGACCCTGAGAAAGTTGCTAACTTTCAAAAAGCTTCTGGAAAGGCTTTAAAAGAGTGGCGTTCTTATACGCTAACAGATAAATGTAAATGGAGTATAGTTTCTGTACCAACAAAAGATTGGGCAAAAAAAGTATTTCCAAATTTATCAGAAAACGAAGCAGTAGATAAGTTATGGGATGCCATATTTAAGTGTTCAAGAGTTGATGGACAAGACCCTATAAAAGCATGGAAAGAACATAATGAAAATCTAAAGTCTAAAATGGATTTTTTAAATGAAAGTAATTTCAAAACTTTAAAGTATAAATCTTCAAAAACTAATTTAACTTTGGATTTACCAAAAGGTCATATTTGGTTGAGTGGAGCATCTAAAGACCCTAATGGAGTAAGCTTTAATCCTAACATTCCAACTGAAGAGATTTTTGGAATGCCACACAAGTTTAAAGTCAATGGAACTGTTTACAGCACTAAACCTCTTGTTTATGGAGGAAATATAATTGATAATTTCTTTTTGACATTCAAAGATGGTAAAATAGTAGATTTCTCTGCTGAAAAGGGATTAGAAACATTAAAGAAACTTATTGAAACAGATGAAGGTTCTCATTATCTAGGAGAGGTTGCTCTTGTTCCATATAACTCTCCAATATCTGATACAAATATTATTTTTTATAATACTTTATATGATGAAAATGCTTCTTGCCACTTTGCAATTGGGTCTGCTTATAAGACTTGCTTAGATGGTGGAAATGATTTGAAGGATGAAGAATTGGATGAACATGGAGTAAATGATAGTCTAACACATGTTGACTTTATGGTTGGCTCTTCAGATATGGATATTGTTGGAGAAACTCATGATGGAAAACATATACAGATTTTTAAAAATGGCAATTGGGCTTTTTAACTTATTTTTATACTAAAAAGGGCTGACGGAAGTTATACCAGACTTCCCAGCCCTTTTTAATGTTGATGATAAATATTTTTTTATATTAATTAATCTCATTATTATAGATTAATTCCTATTATTTTGGACATAAGTTTCTAAAACTTATATTTATATTATATATAAAATATCCTGTTTAGTAAAACCTTTATTTTAATTTCCATGCTAAAAATTTAACTTTGCTATCTCAACAGCAGATTTTGCATCTTTTGAATAATAGTCAGCTCCCATTTCCTCAGCATATTCCTCTGTCAAAACTGCACCACCTACAAATACCTTTGCATTTATTTCATTATCTCTTAATGCTTGAATTGTATCTTTCATACTTTGAACAGTTGTAGTCATAAGTGCACTCAATCCCACTAACTTTATATTTCTTTTTTTAGCAACCTCTACTACTTCTTCAATTGGAACATCTTTTCCTAAGTCTATAACTTCATATCCATAATTCTCTAGCATTATTTTTACTATATTTTTTCCAATATCATGAATATCCCCTTTTACTGTAGCAACTATTATTTTTCCTTTAGATACATTGTCACTATTTCTACTTAGTAAGGTTTCTTTTATTGTATTTAGTGAAGTTTTTACTGTTTCTGCTGATTGAATCAGTTGTGGTAAAAAGATGTCTCCACTATCGTATTTCTTTCCTACTCTATCAAGAGCTGGAATTAAAATTTTATCTAATATATAATTTTCATCCTTCTCTTTTAAAAGATTCAATGTTACATTTTTGGCTTCTTCTTTGAATCCTCTTTCAACTAAAACATCTAGTGACAAATCTTTATTAGCTTTAACAGTGGAATCAGACTGTTTTGAATTATTTATATTGCTATATTGATTTATGTAATTTATACATCCTTTATCTGTATTATTTAAGATTCTAAAAGAATTAACAGCCTCCATCATGCTATATTCGTTTGGATTTATAATTGCTAAGTCAAGCCCTGCTCCTAAAGCTAGCGTTAAAAAAGAGGCATTAAGTGCTTTTCTATTTGGAAGTCCAAATGAAATATTTGAAACCCCTAGTATAGTTTTTACCCCTAATGTCTTAACCATTGTTATGGCTCTTATAGTTTCTATTGCTTCCTCTTGTTGAGCTGAAACAGTTAGTGATAAACAATCTATAAATATATCTTTTGGTTTTATTCCATAAGAAACTGCTCTATCAACTATTTTTTTTGCTATTTCAAATCTTTCCTCAGCTTTTTTAGGTATACCTTTTTCGTCTAATGCAAGACCAACCACACATGCACCATACTTTTTAACTATTGGTAATATACTTTCTAAAGACTCTTCTTTGCCGTTTACAGAGTTTACGATTGTTCTACCATTATAATATCTAAGACCTTGTTCTAAAGCCTCTACATCGGAAGAATCGACTTGTAATGGTGTGTCTACTACTGCTTGAATCTCTTTTATTAACTTTGGCATTAATTTCTTTTCATCTATTTCTGGCAAACCAACATTCACACCTAATATTTGTGCCCCAGCACTTACTTGTTCTAGCCCTAAATTTATTGCATAATCTAAATTTTCATTTTTTAAAGCTTCTTGTAAAGATTTTCTACCTGTTGGATTTAATCTTTCTCCGACAACTGTAGGCGATTCTACTTCAACAAATTTTGATGGCGAACAAACTACACACTTATCAATCTTTTTGGTACTTCCCTTTTTAACAGAACTTATATTTTCAGATATTTCTTTTATAAAGCTTGGATTTGTGCCACAACATCCGCCTATTATAGTTGCTCCAGCTTCAACAAATTTTTTGACTCCCTCAAAAAATTCCTTCGCATCAACATCATATATAGCTTCTCCATCAACTATATTTGGTAAACCTGCATTTGCTTGAACCATTACAGGTATTGAAGCTCTTGACACGATTTTTTTTACTATTGGTAAGAGTTGTTTAGGACCTAATGAACAGTTTACTCCTATTGCGTCAACCCCCAGCCCTTCTATTGTAGCAACCATACTTTCTGGCATACATCCAGTAAAACTTCTCCCACTCTCATCAAATGTCATAGTACAGAAAACAGGTAAATCAGAATTCTCCTTAGCCGCTAAAACAGCAGCTTTAGCTTCATATAAGTCCATCATAGTCTCTATTACTATTACATCAGCTCCAGATTTAACACCCTGTAATACTTGTCTTTTAAATATCTCATATGCTCTGTCAAAGCTTAAAGTTCCCATAGGCTCTAACATTTCTCCTATAGGACCAATATCTAGTGCTACATATCTAGGTTTAGTGTTATCTACATTTTCTATAGCTTTTCTAGCCACTAAAATGGCATTGTCGATAACTTTTTCTACTGTATATTCACTATCTAATTTTAATTCATTACACCCAAAAGTATTTGTAAGAATTACATTTGAGCCTGCCTCTAAATATGATGTATGTATCTCTATAAGTTTTTCTGGATTTTGAAGACCAAATACTTCTGGATTTTCACCTATTTTTAACCCCTTTTGTTGAAGCATTGTTCCCATTGCACCATCAAATATTAATATATTATCCTTTAGATATTGTCTTATTTCCACAAGAATTCGCTCCTTTTCTATATGTACAATTTCTGTAGTTTTTACAATTTTCACACGATTTTTCTTTCTTTGATTTATCTATTTTCAAATTAGAAATGCCTATAATAGCTACTACTGATTTTCTTGGTATCATAATCCCATTTGATGTAATTGTGAGTCCTATTTGTTTTTGAGCATTTAAAACATTTAATATATCTATATTTTTCTCTATTGGTAAGTCCCCATATCCTGGGCTATATCGCATAGTTATAAATTTGTTTTGTTCTGAAAAAACCTTTTCTATATTGTTTTGAACAATATCACATACTTCTTCTATTGCTGTTGTTCCACATGAATCAATTATTAGTCCTTTTGTTAAATCTGAGTAAGAGTATCTTTTTATTTCCTTTTCTACTTCTATTCCCAAAGTCGCTGCCATAATTACACATTCATCACAGTTTTTTAGAAGTTCATATATATCCCTACTCTTTAAAGTTAAATTTGTTCCCTCTAGTTCTACAATCTTATCTTTATTTATTTTGATAGGATAAATCCTAGATATATATCTAGGATTTATCTTGTTTTTGGCTGTTTCTATACATTCATCAATAGTTTCTTTAAGTTCTTTATCTATTTCTTGTCCTTTATATTGTAAATACCTTAAAACTTCACTTTGATTTATGCTTATACTTTCTCTTTCAATTAAATTATTCTCCATATATATTAAGAGAAAATCCTTTATCTAAAACATCTTTTGCATATTCTTTTGCTCCAAATAAAGATAAGTCTCTATAATTTCCACATTCTAAAGCTGTAGCTGCTGGCATTTTATCAGATTCAATTACTTTCTTTAATGCCTTTTCTAAACCATCTTTAACTGTCTTAGCATCTACATCTCCCCATAATATTAAATAAAATCCTGTTCTGCATCCCATTGGAGATAAGTCTATCACACCATCTAATGTCTCTCTTAAATAAGTTGCTAGTAAATGTTCTAAACCATGCATAGCAGCAGTTCCAAAGCTTTCTACATTTGGTTGTAAAAATCTCAGGTCAAATTTACTTATTTTATCTCCTTTAACTCCATCAAGTACACTGCACTTTCTCACAAAAGGAGCTTTAACTTTTGTATGGTCTAATTTAAAACTTTCTACTTTTTCCATTTTTGAACCCTCCATTATCACTTAAAAATTTATTACTTTAAATCTATAAAAAAACTCTCCCTATCCACTATTGATAAGAAGAGTATATTATTTCCAATCATCTCATCGTTGTTAGCAGGACCACCTAATAAAAGGTTGGTATAGGTTCACTGAGCTAACTCTCTCCCCTAATTCTTGATAAGTATCTTATTAAACTGACTTAAATTATATATTACTTTTTTATTTTTGTAAACACTTTATGCTATAAATATTTGTGCATCTAAATCATACTTTTATCTTATTGCACAGTTTCTTGTATTATTGGTAGCTGTACCTCAAATACAGTTTGATGTATATTACTTGAAACAGTAATTTCCCCACCATGTAAATTCACAATATTTTTTGTAATTGCAAGACCTAATCCAGAACCTCCATCATTTCTATTTCTTGATTTTTCAACTCTATAGAATCTATCAAATATATTTGGTAAATCTAATACTGGAATAGGTTCTCCATAATTTATAACTTTTGCAATCGCCATATTTCCTTTTTTGGCAGTTACTATATCTACATAAATTCCTTCTTTTCCATATTTCATAGCATTGGTTATAAGATTTTCAAAAGCTCTCACCAATTTATTTGGGTCAGCATTTATAATTAATTTTTCTTCATTGAAGTTAACTCTACTAACCATAAATTCTTTTTTAAAATAAAATCCAAGTTGAGATACTATTTGACTTAATAGTTCTACCAAGTTTATATCTATTTTTTTTAATCTTATTGTATTATTTTGCATTTTTGTAAGTTCAAATAAATCATTTATAAGTATATTTAAACTTTTTGATTTCTCATATGCAATATTAACATAATACATCAACTGAACTTCATCTTTATACTTACCATCTTCTATCAATCCCAGATAACCCATTATTGAGGTTAAAGGAGTTCTTAAGTCATGCGAAACATTTGTTATTAAATCCGCTTTAGTCTGTTGAGCTTGTCTTTCTTCAACAGTTATATTTCTAAGTTGATAAACTATACTATTGATTTTATTTGCAAGTTCATCAATCTCATCAATTTTTTTATCACTTAATCCATTTGACTCATACTCAATATCTATACTTTTTTCTAAATCGCCTTCCTCCATTGAGTTTACAGCATCCATGATAATTTCTAGTTTTTTATTTTTGTTATCAGTATCTTTTAGAAAATTTACAAGTTTTTTATTTCTCTTGTATGACATTAATGAATAAATTGATAATGATGCTGTCAGAAATAAAACAGAATATAATGTACTGTCTCCTATAACAGCTCTAATGTCTCTTAAACTACGCATAAGGTAATTAATCGTAGATAAAGTAGTTCTCATATATAATATCTTTATTATATATACACTTGTTAACATAATCATTAGGGTTATAATACAACTTATTATAAAGTCTACTATAGGGCGAAACATATAATTTAATACACTCTTATTTTTCAATTTTATATCCTACCCCCCATACAGTATGAATTATTTTTTCTCCATCTGTATACTTTTCAATTTTATCTCTTATCCTACTCATATGAACCATTACAGTATTGTTAGATTGGTAGTATTGTTCTTTCCACACTTTTTCAAATATCTCTTCTGTACTATATACTCTACCTCTATTATTTGCTAGTAAATACAAGATATCAAATTCTCTTGATGTCAAAAATATATCCTTGCCAGCTACTGTTACACTATGTTTTTCCTTATCTATTAACACCACTCCTACTTCTATGACATCTTTATTTTCTTTGTCAGTACCACTAAAATAATACGCTCTTCTAAGTAATGCTTTTACTCTCACAGTAAGTTCAAGTGGATTAAATGGCTTTGTTAGATAGTCATCTGCACCCGTCATTATTCCTTGTATCTTGTCCATATCCTCTGATTTTGCACTCAGCATAAGTATTGGTATATTTAAACTTTCTCTAACTTTTCTACAAACTGCTATCCCATCCATCTTTGGCATCATTATATCCAATACCATCAGATGAATATTTTCTTTTTTTAAAATATCTAAAGCTTCTTGTCCATCTTTAGCTTTAATTACATTATATCCATCATTTAAAAGATATATCTCTACAAGGTCTCTTATTTCCTTTTCATCATCCACAACAAGAATTGTATCTTTCACTTTTTCACATCCTAACTTACTTTAATATAGTTCTTACTCATCTAAAATTATACTATACTTAAAGTAGTCTAATCTATCAAATTTATTTATATTACATTTAGTAATATTATACAATTTATGTTATGTTGTTTTATTATTTGCTTTGTAAATATTCTTCCAAAGTTAACCCTTTTGAATAAATTTCCTCAGCGACATCCTTACCCACATATCTAATGTGCCATGGCTCATATGCTGTACCTGTTATATCTTCTTTACCTTTAGGATATCTTATTATAAATCCAAATTTATGAGCATTTTCTGCCAACCATATGGCTTCTTTTGTGCTTCCAACAAACCATCTTTCTGGATTTGTCAAGTCAATACACAGTCCAGATTGATGTTCACTATGTCCAGGTTTTGCTACATATGCATCGGCTTTTTCCTGACCTTGAGAATTTACTCTTCTTGTATAAGTATCTTGTTGAGTATCATAAGACCTATATGCTGAAGACCCTAGAAACTGTATTCCTTCTTCGTTAGCTTGTCTAACTAAGTCTTCTACTGCTTTTGCAGGTTCTCCTGCCATTTGTTTTTCCTCTTCAGTAGCTTCTGGAACAAACTCTATATTTACTTTAGTAATATCTTTTGGCATATAATCTTTACTAAGTTCATTTGTCTTGTTTACCAATAATATATTATCTGCTATACTGTTTGAGTGATTTTTTTTCTGAGAATTTGCTTCAGCATCTTCTGATGAAGCAAATTGAGCAGTTCCAGTCTGTTCTTCATCTTTCAGAATTTTATCTTTAACTATAAACATACTTATAAATACTACTACTATAATCGCTAACATCAATTTTAATTTTTTCATGGTTAAATCGTCTCCTTTGTTATGTTTGTTAATGTTAATTTTAGAGTATAAGTTTTAAGTATTTTATAAGTAAACCTTAAGTTATTCTTAAGTTTATATTTTCAAATAAAGGATGGTGCTAAAAATGACTATGCAAAAACTTCTTAGTAAAGCCCGTAAGGCTATACAAGACTTTGATATGATACAAGAAAATGATAAAATTGCAGTTGGTCTTTCTGGTGGAAAAGATAGTTTGACATTACTTCATATACTTAAAAATTATCAACGATTTTCTCCACAAAAGTTTGAATTAATAGCTGTAACACTAAATACTGGTGGAATTGATAACTCTCCATTAAATAAGTTATGCGAGGAAATAAATGTACCTTTTTATGAATTTCAAACTAATATAAAAGAAATCGTATTTGATATAAGAAAAGAAAAAAATCCTTGTGCATTATGTGCTAATTTAAGAAGAGGTGCTTTAAATGACAACTCAAAGAAACTTGGGTGCAACAAAGTAGCTCTAGGACACCATAAGGATGATGCTATTGAGACATTTTTAATGTCTATGTTTTATGAAGGAAGAGTTAATTGTTTTTCACCAAAGACATATTTAGATAGACAAGATTTAACTGTTATAAGACCTATGATTTACATAGAAGAATATATGACTAAGAAGATTTCAAAGGAGTGTAACTATCCTATCATAGCAAATCTATGTCCTGCAAATGGCCATACTAGGAGAGAATACATAAAAAATCTTATTGCTAATTTAAATAAAGAAATGCCAGATTTTAAAAGGAATGTATTTGGAGCTTTAAATAATTCAGAAAAACTTTTTATATGGGATAAAGAAAAGATAAAAAATATTTATTTAAAATAATTTAAATATAACATTAAATCGCTTTCATACATTGTATAAAAATTAATATCTTTATATAAAGAAATGCAAGATTGTATTAATTATAAATACTCTCTATTTATAATTGACACAATCTTGCTATATTATAATCTTTTATATTTTTATTATTTTTTATATCTATATTTTAATAGTTATTAATATTATTATCGATTCTAATAAATGCATTAACTATAACTTAAACTTTTTATATTCTTAACTCAATTTATTCTTAAAATTTCTATCCCTCTATATTTCATAAAAACAATATTCTATGCTAGATTAGAATATTAAATTCGACTATCTCTGGTACATTAAAAAATCTAAACGGCAACTTTGTACTTCCAAGACCAGAACTCACATATAGATGATTTCCTTTTATATCATAAAATCCTTTAGTGTATTTCCTTCCATATGGAGGAGTGACTAAAGCTCCCTTGAAAGGCAATCTTATTTGACCGCCATGACTATGTCCAGATAAAACTAAATTCATTGTATCTTTACTGAGCATATCTACCAAATCTGGTTCATGCGCTAGCAATAAATTAAAACTATTATAATCAGTTTTACTTTCCAAATCTTGTATATTTGGATTACCATTTAATATCTCATCAGCTCCAAGTATATTAATATACTTATTGTCTTCAAGTTTTATTTTCTTACTTTCATTAACTAAAAGATGAAAGTTAGAATTTTTCATAATTTGTCTATAATACCTAGGAAGTTCATACATATAATCATGATTACCAAATACTGAAAATTTTCCTAACCTTGCATTCATACTAGATAAAATCTTTGTAATTTCATCTATATCTGGATTTTTATTAGAATAATCAATTAAATCTCCAGTAAATACTAATATATCTGGATTTAAGGCATTCACCTTATTAGCTACTTTTTTGAGTTTATTAGTTGAATAAAAACTGCCTATTTGAGTATCTGAAATCTGAACTACTTTTATAGTCTCATTCTCATTTTTTACTATATTTTCTTTAATCATGTTTCCATCTTCATTTATATTATATTTTTTCACAATTAATAGACTCGGTTCTATTGCAACTGAGTATATAAAAATTAAAACAAATATCAATATAAAAAATTTTAAAAAACGTTTTATCTTTAATTTCAAAGTATTTACCTACTTATTTATTATCTTAAACTATTTGAATTACAGACTCAACTTTGTCCATTTTTCTATCGTGTAATTTTGGTTTATTAGCTAAAAACCATTTATATGTTCTTGTAAGACCTTCTTTTAATAAAATATTTGGTATATAAAGACCATGTTCAATAAGCTTATTTATATCTAGATTAAAGTCTATATTTCTAAATGGGAAGTAAGTTCTCTCTCTAAACTCAACTTTTTCCATGTCTACATATTTTATAATAGGTTCCTTACCAATAACTTCTCCACATGTATATATAAGTTCATCCCAAGATATTAACTGTGGATTTGTTACATTATACGCTTCTCTTACATGAGAATTTTTCATTACACTTTCTAGCACTTTTACTAAATCCCCAATATATATAAATTGATTGCTTACTTGTTTTCCTTTAGGTACTGGTATTTTTTCGTTTTTTTCTATTTTTTCAAAGAAATAATATTCTCTATACAAATTATTATTTTCCCCATATATATAAGTTGGCCTAATAATTATATATGGTATAGAGCTATTTATAACAAAATCTTCTGTTTCTTTTTTGTTAAGTCCATATTTACCCCAATTTTCATTTTCACCTTTTTCATTATCTTCTTTTACATTTCTTCCACTATCTTTGTATACGGCTCCTGCTGACAATACTATGTATTTTTTTAAATTATCTAAGTTTACAAAATCAATAAGATTACCAACATCCTCTTTTGTATATGCTGTCATATCATATATGTAATCATACTGTCTTCCATTGATAATGTTTTCCATATCTTTGCGTACTTTTCTATCGCAAATTAAGTGCTCTCTAAAACCTTTATAATCTATTTCCTTTTTACCATTCGTAAGTATATCTATTTGATACCCACATTTAATTAAACGCTTAGCAAGTGCAGAACCTATAAAGTCGCTTCCACCCATGATTAAAATAGATTTCATTTCAAGTGCATCCTCCTCTTTTTTAAATGGCTTCCTTAATTATAATATCATATTTTTAAATATGCTACACCATTTTGTATTGTTTTTGTCTATAAAAGATATTTATAGCAAAATATCTTTTATAGATTTAACACTTTCGACAATATAAGTAGGATTACTTTTACTAATCTCATCAAAAGAGCCATATCCATACAATACACCTATAGAATCTACACCTATTTTATTAGCTCCAATTATATCGTATTTTCTATCGCCAATCATAATGACCTTATCTTTATCTGTTACATCACACAAATCTAACACATATTCTATAACTTCATTTTTATTTACTCTTGTACCATCAAGATTACTGCCTGCGATATATTTAAAATATCTATCTATACCAAAATATTTAAGTATTGTTTCTGCAAAAACTGTTGGTTTAGAAGTAGCCAATAATAATGTTTTTCCATTTTCATAAAGTATTTTTAAAGTCTCTTTTATGTCTTTATAAATTTTATTTTCAAATATTCCTCTGTCAGAAAAGTATTCTCTATACTTTTCAACAGCTTCTGTTGCCTTTTCATCTTCAAATTTATAATAGTCTTTAAAAGTAGCATGTAGGGGTGGCCCTATAAATTGTTCTAAGTTATCCAATTCTTCTTCTATCCCAAAACTACTTAAAGAATATTGAATAGACTTTGTTATCCCTTCTTTAGGGTCTGTAAGTGTTCCATCCAGGTCAAATAACACTATTTCATAATTTTTTTTCATATTTAAATCCTCCACTTTTTATAAAAATAATACTTTATCTTTTGAGTTTATCTATTTTAAAAAGCTATAGTAATAGAATCTTAATCTAATACTATAGCTTAAATAATAATCAAATCTTATATGTTGTCTTTAAACTAAATTTAAACAGTTTTATTTAACTGTTATAGCTGAAACTGGACATCCTTCTTCTGCTTCTTTACATAAATCCTGTAATTCTGCTGGTATTTCTCCTTCAATTGCAACTGAATGACCTTCATCACTCATACTAAAAACGTCTGGACATGTTCCTATACACGCTCCACAAGCTACACATACATCCTTATCAACAAATGCTTTCATACTAAAATACCTCCCCTAAAATTATAATTATTGTTCCTTACATATTTATCCAATATATACTAATTTAAACATATTTTTCCTTTTTTATCAATATGACTTAATTTATTACAGTCCCATCATACCAATGTCTATAAACTTCACTACTTTTCATCCATGATTTTATAGTATATTGTAAGCTCAATTTTTTATTTAGCATTAGTTCATTATTATTATAATCTGTTATAATTTCTTTACTATCATCTATTGTAAATATTGTAAAATCGCCTTCTCCACCAACTTTTATCCTACCTTGACTTCCTTGCAAATTAAAAACTTTTGTTGGATATTCAGTTACTTTTTCTATACATTTTTCTAGAGGTATACCAAGTTCCATAATTTTATTTACAACATTTAAAAGAGAATAATGTATATCTTTCATATTTTTTATATGCATATCTGTACTTATTAAATCTGGCTCTAATCCTTGATTTACTGCTTTTTTAAAGACTTCAAAATCAAACTGTTCTAACCCATGACATACATCAAATAATACACCTCTATCTTTTGCATTTAATACAGATTCTCTCAAGCTACCAGATTCATTAAATATTCCATTTGTGCTATTTCCATATACAGGTGTAACTATATCTCCCTTTCCTAAAATATTCATTACTTCATCTATATATGATGGATACTCCCCTATATATACCACTAATGGTAAATTTAATTTTTCTGCAATTTGTTTTGACTTTTTAATTATATCTATACCATCTGTACTAGATTGAAATTTACTTGCTTTTACTTTTATACCCTTTATCTTTTCCATATTTTTTTCTACAATGGACTCAATGTTATCAAAATTTATAACATCTAAAGATGTTGATTCATTCAATATATTTAATCCCTCATTAGTTACATTTAAAAATGAATATACTTCAGTCTTACATTCATCCATATATTTTTTCTTAAAATCGTAGTAATTTACAGGACCTGCTGTACCTGCATCAAATATAACTGTTGAACCTTTTTCAATTCCAATTGAATCAGAATCCATACCTGTAGGTAATTTTCTCTTATAACAATGGGTATGAACATCTATAAATCCAGGAGAAATATACATGTTATTAGCATTTATTATCTCAAACTCTTTGTTTATGAGTATTTTTTCTTTTCTTATCATTTCTTTAAGATTTAATCCAATATCATATATCTTTCCATGTAAAACTAAGATATCTCTTTTTTCAAATTTGATACCATCCTTTGGAGATATTATTGTCCCATTTCTTATAAGTAAGTTTTTCATTTATTCCACATCCTAATTACAGTATAATTTCTCTAATAGTTTTTTCTTACATAAAGAAAATAAGTCTAAAAATAAAAATATTCTAGACTTATTCATTATATTATACTATATTAATTATATTAAATTAAATAAAAACTTGGACTTACTTTAAAAAACAATTTAGTATTTGTTGTTCTGCTTCTTCTTCTGTAAGACCTAATGTCATCATCTTTAAAATTTGGTCTCCTGCAATCTTTCCAATTGCTGCTTCATGTACTAAAAGAGCATCTGGATGATTTGCAACAATTTCAGGTATCGCACTAATTTGAGAATTGCCCATAATTATTGAGTCACATTGAACATGTGCAGAACAAAGAGAATCCCCAATAACACAAGGATTAAACTTTTGCTTAGAGTTATCTTGACCAACTGTACGAGAAATTACTTGAGCAGAAGAATTTTCACCTTCCAATATAACCTTCATATTAGATTCTGCAACTTGATTTCCATGAGTTAACAACTTTTCAAATACAACTATCTTTGCTCCTTTACCTAAAGTAGCATCCATTTCTCTTTTAGTTGAATCAACACCTTTAATCTGAATTGTTTCCATTTCACAATATGAATCTTCGCCCATATTAACAATCGTAACTGGATTTAAAATTCTTTTTCCTTCTCCATCACCTTCGCCATAATGTTTTTCCACATATTTTAGACGAGCTCCTTTATGTAAGAAGAATCTATGTATTCCATTGTGTTCACTGTCATCATTACCACAATTATGTATACCACAACCAGCAATTATAACAACATCCGCATTTTCTCCAATTTCAAAATCATTATAAACCATGTCTTGTACACCAGCTTCTGTTACTATTACTGGTATATGAACATTTTCTCCTTTAGTATTTGGTTTTACTATAATATCAATTCCAGGTTTATCAGTCTTTGGAGCTATAGTTACATTTTCAGTTGAATGTCTTTCTATACCTTGTCCATTTTTACGTATATTGTATGCTCCTAATGGAGTTCCACGAAGTTCAGCAACTTTTTCTAAAAGATTTAAGTCTATTTTGTTCATTTAATTTGCCTTCCTTTCTAATTAATTCATATCTTTCATTAATTCACAATTTGAATTAACTTGGCACATGATTTCAGGTAATATAGCATCTTTTGTTCCATGGCTTTTTACTGAACCATCTTGTAAAACAATTATTTCATCAGCTAACTCTAATATTCTTTCTTGGTGAGAAATTATGATTATAGTTTGGTCAGATTCCCCATGAATTTTCTTAAAACTTTCATTAAGCTTTCCAAAACTCCAAAGGTCTATACCTGCTTCAGGTTCGTCAAATATAGAAACCTTTAAATCTCTAGCAAAAAGAGTTGCTATCTCGATTCTTTTCATTTCCCCTCCAGAAAGAGAGTTATCAACTTCACGATTTAAATAATCTTTTGAACACAATCCAACATCTGTAAGATATTGACAACACACATCAGTAGACAATGGTTTTCCATGAGCAAGAGTAAGCAGGTTTTCAACTGTCATACCTTTTATTCTTGGTGGTTGTTGAAATGCGTATCCTATTCCTTTTTTTGCTCTTTCTGTGATACTAAGATTAGTTATATCTTCTCCATCTAAAAGTATTTGACCACTAGTAGCTTTTTCAATTCCCATAATAAGCTTAGCAATTGTGGATTTTCCTCCACCATTTGGACCTGTGATAACAATAAGTTTGCCTTTTTCAAATGAAAGGCTAACATCATTTATTATTCCTAGCTCCTCATTGTTAGACTCGACATTAAAGGAAAGATTTTTTATTTCAAGCATAATACCCCTCTTTTCTGTAAAATATTACATTTATATCCATTCTTTTATTATATCAGTACTTTTTATATCTCAGCAACTCTAAGGGATAAAATATATATTAAATATAAAACAAATTTATTAAAAAATAAAAAAGATGAGTTTTTCTAACTCATCTTTAAAAATCAGTATTATTTAATTATATATGTATCTAAAAATTAACCTTCTATATACTCTAGTATTATTTTTTGATTATCTTTTAACATAATTTCTTCTTTTTTAGATTCAATCCCATTCTTTTTTATTTTTACTTCAGCTACAAAAGCGTCATTACCTTCAACCATTTCTAATAATTCATACGCTTTTTTACGTCCTATTTTAGTTGCTATATCTTTTAGCACTGCCATTTTCTTAAACATTTCATCACCTCTACTCAAATTTTACAATTGATTTTTAACTATATAATTATAGTTTAATACTAAATTATAATTATTATTGTCTCTAATTATATCAGATATTGAGTAAATTTAACACTTTGCAAAATTATTTATCCTCTCTGACTAAGTAAGAATTTCCATCTTGGTCTTTAAAAGAAAACATTCTTCCATAAGGCATATCCATTAATTCTCCTACTTCAACTTTATTCTTTGCCATCTGTTCATAAGTTCCATTAATATCTCTTGTACTTAAAATTATTGATGGATGCGATAAACTTACATCTTGATTTTGCTTCATCATCAAATTTTTATCATACAATACAAATGTTGTAAATTCATTTTTACTTGGTGCTACTTCCACCCATTTCATATTTGGACCCATTTCTTTTTCATAAGTTACCACAAAGTTTAATTTTTCTGTCCAAAACAATTTTGCATCCTCTTGATTATTTACATAGAGAGTTATTTTTCCTATTTTATTTATCATAAAAATACCCACCTTTATTATTAAATAAATATCTAATATTTTTTATATTTAATAATATACCCATATATATTATTTTCTATAGATATATACTTATAATATTTATCGCCAAATTATGTAATTCTATACAATATATAATTTATAGTATCCATATAATTATAGCCTTAATTTACATATTTTAATTTTTCTATATATCATACTTATAATTATGATATTCTCTAAATAAAAAATCACTTTTAAATAGAATTTACTATCTAAAAGTGATTTTTTATATTCTATGCAACTTTATGTTTTAGCCACTTCGTTCCTCTTAATCTTAAACAATATAAGGTTCCTCTAACAAGCCAATCTGTATACATACCTATCCAAATTCCTAGCACTCCAAATTCTAATACAACCCCTAATACGTAGCCTGTAAAAATCCTAAAAATCCACATTCCTATTACAGCTGTCATCATTGTATATCTAGTATCTCCAGCTCCTTTTAGACCTGCGGATAGTACAAAGGATATAGGCCATATTACCATAGCTAAACAATCACTTCGAATTAATTGTGTTGATACATCAATTACATTAGAGTTTTGAGTATACATGCTTGAAATCCATGGTGCAATTGGTATAAATATAGCACCTACTACAAATAAACAAACTGTTGCAAATTTAGTTAGATATAACAAAGTGCTCTTAGCCCCTTTTATGTCTCCCCGTCCTATATATTGCCCCACCAAAGTCGTAGCAGACAGGGCTAATGCATTTCCAATTACATTTATAATAGATGCAATTGACATTCCTATTGCGTTTGATGCAATTGCTGATGTTCCCATAGTAACTATAAATACTTGAACAATCAATTTACCTGCATTAAAAAGTAATTGTTCAACCCCTGCTGGTATACCTATATTAAATATAGATTTTTGAGTTTCAACATCAATCTTAAATGGAAATATTTTACCTATAGATATAAATTCATTTCCTTTAAATAAAGCTCTTATAATAACTATACATCCAATTATTCTAGCTATGGCAATAGACATAGCTGCTCCTGTTATGCCATAAGAAGGTGTTTGTAAATTTATCCCTAAAGTATTTAAATCAACACCATATATAAGTATATATCCTAATGTTACATTTACTATATTCATAAACATAGTCACATACATAGGTTTCTTTACATCTCCACAACCCCTTAGAATACCATTTGCTATCTGCTGTGTTGCAATAAATGGATAGGTGAATAATGTAAACTCTATGTACAGTTTTGCATTTGATTTTACCAATTCTTCTGCTGAACCATAAAACAAATTGATTACACCTGTTCTAAAAATCCACATTAATATTGTTATTGTAAGTGATAATATTACACCAGATATTAATGCTTGCTTGATAGTTTCATTTACTTTTTCAGTATCTCTTTTTCCTATTTGTTGAGCTACAACAACAGTAGCACCAACAGATAGCGCAGCAAATACAGATATAAATATATTATTGATTGAATCAACCATTCCAACTGCAGATACAGCCTCTTCCCCAATATGACCTGCCATCATTGTATTAAATACCCCTAGAAGCATAACAAATGTCTGCTCTATCATTATAGGAATCGCTAATTTTATAACATTCTTCCTTATAAACATCCCTTTTCCTCTTTTCCCTCTTTATATAAATTTAATTTTTAATTATTTTATCGAACTATGAATTGATACCATAAGGTTTAGAATTGTATTTTTAACGTTATAATATACTGTGTTCAAATAATATAAATCTTGTTTAATATCATTTGAACACAGTATATCTTTATAATTATCTTATGTTTATTATTTTTTATGGATACTAGATTTAAAATATTTATGAGTTAAATTAACCGATTAATATAGCTGGATATCAAATGCAATCACTGTATTTCGATAATATTGTACCACTATTATATAACAATAAACATATTTTTTATTAGCTTCATAAAATTTTTTGTAATGGACATGGTCATTTAAGTCACATCTACTAAAAACAAATTTATAAAATCTTATAATATATCTGTAACAAAATCACATCAATTTAAATATTGTATCTTATAGACTCTTTTTAGGATGTGATAATTTGGTTAATTTGAATGCTAATAATTTAAATGTAAATATGGTTTACCCTATTTCTGCCACAGCACCTATACGTTTCAGAAGATATACTGTTTCATACTTAGAAAACATGGAAAATATTTATTTAACTATAGCAACATACTTTGATACACTTGGTTTAGGTACAGTAAGTATTGACAAAGTTTATGGTCAATGGGCTTGGTTCATTGATAATATATATGACTTAAATCTATTTGTTTTTGTAGGAAACTATCCTTATCAAATTGCTAGAAATAGATATGATACCTTTGTTGATATTTTACCAGTAGCTATTACTTCTATTGTCAATGGAGATAGAATATTTTTAACTTCAAATCCTTGTTTGTTAAACTCAAAGATTACAGTTAGATTTATATCTAGCCATCCTACTCTTAATAGAACAGTTGATTATGGCAATATTAGAGATTTTATTTTTTAACAGTACAACATGATGTGCTCTTTAAAACAATGTAACCCTTTAGATAATAATATTAATTTAACATAACGACCTTAGCTAGTACATCATGTTTAACTGTTACAAATTTATAATAACTTTTCTTATTAAATAGTATTTAAGTTTTTGGGTAGTTAATATATTTTACTTACCTATTTTTTCTGTTCTATATCCTATTTCTTTATTAGCTAATCTATAACCTTCTTTTATCATCTCTTCTCTTGTTAATGCATTTCCTAACAAATTATCAATACTAAGTTGTTTTCTATCACTAAAATACTTATCTAACAATGACTCTTCTATATCTTCTTGAGATGCTAAATGTCCTTCATGCATTATATATTTTACATCGAAACCTTCTTTATTTAATATTTTTCCTAATAAAATACTTCTATGACATCTTATAGGCTCTTGCATTGCACCTAATAAAACTATTTTATAACCCATTTGACATCCCTTTTTTAATCTCTCTATTCCTTTTGAAAATATATCTTCCTTTATTACCTCTTCAAAATCTGCATAACCTTCTTGTGTATATACATCTTTATTAGTTCTTTTTGCCCCAAATTCCTTACCCATGTATATATATACAAATCCAGCCTTTCTTAGTGATTCATTGAATGTTTCTCTATTATACTGAATATTATATTTAGAATATGGAGTTTCTCTGATGTCAACTACACAATTTATATTATATTTTTTTATCATATTAATAAGCTTATCAAATGGATAATTTGAATGTCCTATTGCAAATATTTCCATACAATCACCTACTATTCTTAGAATTACTATTTTATACAATTGATACTCTATCTTACATATAAGCCTTCTACACTGCAAATATACTTAACTATATCTATACTTCCATTTAACCCCATATATACATTGCTAAATAATCCATTTATTTCTAATCCTATTTCCAAATCCAACAGATATATATAGAGAGAAACTCTTTCTCTTAGTGCCAACTTCATAAGAGCATCAATTATATAATAATTATACCCTATTTCTTCAAAATCAAATAAGGTATCACTTAATTGTTCTAGATATGTCCTCTCCTTTTTACTTAGTGCTATTTTTATATGTTTTTTATTTTCACTTACAAAATATTCACTTGCAATTATTATTTATTTACTGTAACTCATTATAATTAATAGTGCCCTTAAAAACTTATTTTCTTGTATAAAATACTTATCTTTTACTTTATCTAAATCCCAAAATACATCAAGGATACTATGTGGAGACTCTATATCCATCATTTTAGGAAAACTATCTATTTTAAAATACCTTTCATTTAGTATTATCTTGTCAGTTCTATCTAAATCTATATATGATAAAAATAAGGTCTATCTTTTTATTTAGACAGACCTTACTTAATTACTTATATATTATTTTAATTTATTATAAAATATGTTTCACAGGTATCTGGATTTCTGTTAACCATTCTTCTTCATTTTCTTTATTCCATATACCATCTATATAAGATTCCCTAAAATGCCCTATTACTTCATATTTATTATCTTGTATCCATTTAAATGCATCTGCATAAGTTTTTCCTAATGTTGAATATGGCCCATTATGCAATATACAAACTGCATTTTCAACTTCGTCTATTTCTTTAAATTTTAATAAATCTGTGTCTTCTTTTAGGTCATTTATCGCTTGACACATCTCAACATCCATATCTGTTTCTCTATATTCACCATCATGATATATATTGAAACAATAGTCTGGAACCATACATGTGCATCCTGATTTCATCATTTCTCCAGCCATTACGTTTGGAAACAAATTGAAAAGCTCATCATAATTCTTTAATACTTTTCTCATAGAAGCAATTTTAACTTTTGGTAGGGACTTAATAATTACATTATTCATATCGACTTCTCCTTTTAAGTTTTTAAGGTAATTACGTAGTTTAATAAGCTTATATTCTTCATTCCTCATTACATCTAATATATCTTTTTCTTTGTTTATTAAAATCTTTTCCACCTCTTCAGGCTTTTCTATTATTTCTTTTATTTCAACTAGTGATAGGCCCATTTGTTTTAAGGTGATTATTTGATGCAATTTTGGTAATTGTTCTGTTGTATAGTATCTGTATTTTGTAAATTCGTCTACGTATTCTGGTTTTAACAGCCCTATATCTTCATAATACCTTAGTGTCTTTGTAGTTATTTTATTTATTTTAGAAAACATTCCTATAGAAAACATCTCATCACCTGCGCATTAGATTTGATTAATTTAAGTTTAAGCCTTACCCTTAGGTTAAAGTCAATATTAAATAAATTATAATTATATTAATTCTTCAATTCTGTCTCCACTTAATACTAAAGTATCCCCTCTTTTTATAACAGTTGACCCTTTAGGTACTAAAACCTGCTCTTTTCGTTTTATCATAACTATTAATATGTCCTCTGGTATATTAGAATCCATTATACTCTTGCCAGCCCACTTACTATCATCGTCTATATTTACTTCTATAAGTTTAGAACTAATTTCACCATCATAGTCATTAAATGTTTTTAATACAGGTGTATTATCATCAACCAAGTCTAACTTCCTTGCTACAGTTGGTATTAACGTACCTTGTAGTCCTACTGAAAGTAACGCTATGAAAAATATTATATGAAATATATCATTCTCTATGACTACTCCTTGAGTAACTGCATAAATTGCAAAAACTACTGATGCAGCACCTCTAAGACCTACCCATGATATAAACAATTTTTCTTTGTTTGAAAATTTAAATTTTGCTAGAGTTATAAATGTGGCTAATGGTCTTGCAATAATTATCATAAATATAGATATGGCCATTGCTATACCAAATACACTTGGTAGTTTTGAAGGGAAGGACAACAATCCTAACATAAAGAATAACATTATTTGCATAATCCATGAAATTCCATCAAAGAAATGAACTAGACTTCTTTTATGAGGTATCTTACTATTACCTATAATGATACCTGAAATATATACACTTAAATATCCATTTCCTCCAACATACTCACTAAGTGCATAAGAAAGTAACGCAATAGCTGTAATAAATATAGTATAAAATCCTTCTATCTCAAAATTTGAATTTCTCAAAATATAAACAGATAATTTTGCCAATATAAATCCTATTGCCAATCCAAAAGTTATTTGTTTTATTACCATTGGGATAATAAGTTCTACTCCAGAATTATTCATCAATGTCAAAATAATTAATGTTAACATATATGCTATTGGGTCATTACTTCCACTTTCAACTTCTAATAATGAAGCAAGAGAACCTTTTAAGTTTAGTTTTTGAGAACGTAATACAGCAAATACAGATGCAGCATCTGTTGAAGCTGCAATTGCTCCAATTAACAAACCTTCAAATAAACTAGTTCCTATTGCCATGTAACAAAAGATACCTGTAACACCTGCTGTAATTATTACACCTAATGAAGACATCAGTATGGAAGGTACTGCAACTGGTTTAGCCATGTTCCAGTTTGTTCCAAACCCTCCAAAAAACATTATAAATATCAATCCAATAGAACATAATTGCTTTGTTAACTCATAGTTATCAAAATAGATTCCTACCATTCCATCAGACCCAAATAACATGCCCAATAAGATAAAAATCAATAATATTGGTACTCCAAATTTATATAATACCTTGCTTGAGGTTATACAAATCAATAGCACTAATCCACTTATAATCATCAATTCTGTCATAGCATCATCTCCATTTCATATAAATTTTACAGATTAAATTATATCTGTAATTATACTGCTTCTTTAAGTATCAATATGATATAAGTTATATTGTACAAAGTGTAATTAAAATTTAACAATCTATTAAAAATTGAGTATTGTACTCAATTTTATATGTTTACTTTAATTATATTCATTTAATCTTTATAGTTTGAATTTTATTTAATTAATATTTCATTTTTCAGTTGATTATTTAGTGTATTTCATATTTTTATAGTAGATTTACAGGTAACTATGAAATACATAATATTTAGATAAGTAATAAGAAACTAGCATGTAGTATTAGATACACTAGATATGAAATCTTCAAAATTTTATCATTGAAATATTTCTTTATATATATTATTGTATATTTCTTACAAATCATTGTCAATTTATTTTTCTCAAAAATAGAATAATTGCATAATCTTTTTTATATTATGCAACTTATAGATTTAATCCCAAAACTCCCTTATTACCTCTATAATTTCACTATATGATAATAATGTAGCCTCCACTATTGACTTGTTTGTTTTTTCTAAATAATACTTAATCATATAGTAACCACAGGCATACCCTGCACAATAAGGTAGTCCTACTGGAAAATATCCTTGCATTTTAGCTATATCATCACCATAAAGATATGATATTATATTTTGAAATCCAGTTTCCTTTAAGCCACTTTTAATTATTGGCTTTATATAGGTATTCAGTGTTTCAAGGTCAGTCTTACTAACCCAAGGCCCTACCATATCATCTCCAAACATCCATGTTGCAAAGTTTTCTGCAAGACCTTCATTTATCATCATTTCTTCCAAAGTTATGTCATTACTCCATTTTATAAATTGAAATCGAATATTGTGATTACATTCATGCGCTAGTGCTACTGGTAACCTATTAATAGTGTACTCATTTGGAACTATTGATAAAAATATATATCCTGGAATTCCACCATCGCCAAAATATCCATCACTTAATATTGTATAAGGGCTTTCTGGATTTGCTAATAATATTGAAAATTTATACTCCTCAGTATTCAATTTATATCCCTCTTTTATAAAAGACTTTAGGGAATTTTCAATAGTTTCTTTACACCTGTTCCAAAGCTTGTCATTAGATAAAATATTTATGCTATTTATTTGATTTTCATTAATATCTCTTGGAGATAAAAACCCCATCATATCACTTGCCATAATTACATCATATCCACCTTCTTGTTTTGCAGTGATTGGAACGTTTATACACTTCCATTTAAACTCAAAGGGTTTCATCAATTCATATCTGTATATATCCTCTTTCTTATTTATAGGTGCATTAATTATTTTTTTATATATTTTATCTGAGCGTACCTCTATAATATTCATTTTTATCATCTCCTTTAAAATAAAGTATATAGAATTACGTAGCGTCAATGTCAATATATAAACTTATACAAATAAATAAGAGAATCATTTAATTCATATAATATGACTCTCTTGTTTATTTGTAATGTGATGGATTCGTATAATATTTTTAAACATTTATTTTTTTATTAGAATTAATTATGTTAAAGCAAGGATAATATTATTATCTAACTTAAATTCTA
The DNA here is from genome assembly GCF_020657755.1 of Clostridioides sp. ZZV15-6388. NCBI lineage: Bacteria > Bacillati > Bacillota > Clostridia > Peptostreptococcales > Peptostreptococcaceae > Clostridioides > Clostridioides sp. ZZV15-6388. The sequence goes on from NZ_JAGWCU010000017.1 coordinate 69,050, forward strand.
TTTTAATGTTGTTAGAATAATATTGCTATCTCTTAGCATTAATTTTTTTGTATTAAATACTATATTCTTTTGGTGGCTCCCCTGAAAAATCTGAGATTACAGCCTTAGCATCCTCAAGATAAAAGATTTCAAAAGTAGGATTCTCTTCATTCTTATAGATTGATTTAACAAGCTCACTAGATTCAATTATTTTTTTCTTTATATCCTTATTATCTGAGAATATGACTTTTCCACATAGTCTTATCCAAGCAAATTCAGGAGTTGATGTAGTTATTTCTACATATGGACTTTTTTTAACTTGTTTAAATACATCTTTTTCATTACTTGTACAAAAATATAATTTCCCACATTCTTCAATCATAAATTGGAATGGGCGAACTTTTGGCTTTCCATCAGTTCCTATTGTTGCAAAATATTGAACTGGATTTTCCTTTAAAAACTTTACTACTTCATTCATTTCATATACCCCCTAAAATAATTTGTTGTATTTTTTATTTCTTTAATAATATAATAAACTCATTAATATCTACTGTATAGTAAGCACTTTAAAGTACTATAGTTACCTAATAGAAACTATTGGTATATTTCATTTTTAAATACTTATATATTTAAAATAAATTTTTATGCATATTACCTAAAATGATATAATACTTTAAAGAGGATTATTAAAGAAAGGATGTTATGATTTATGAAAAAAGATTTACCTGAATGTCCTGTAGAGATTACTTTACAACTCATCAGTAATCGATGGAAGGTATTAATTATACGAGAACTATTAGATGGTACTAAAAGGTTTGGTGAAATCAAAAAATCTATTGGAAACATAACTCAAAAAGTTTTAACATCAAACTTAAGGTCTATGGAAGAAAGTGATTTAGTAACTAGAAAAGTTTATCCAGAAGTTCCTCCAAAGGTAGAATATACCCTAACGGAAACTGGTTATAGTCTTGAACCAGTTCTAAATTCAATGCATGAATGGGGAAATGATTACAGACATAAAGTTATTAACAAATAAAAATAACCGTATCGCTTCACTATGATACGGTTATTTAAAATATTGTAAAATAAATATATTTATTTTACAATTTGCACATTTTTAGTCTAATATACTTCAATTATATCTTTATAAGAATCTACCTAAACAAATAATTAGCTACTCTATTTATAAATCCATTTTTCTGCCAATAAATTACATCATCTACTAAAAATGGATTATCTGTAATTATACTATCTACATTTAAACTAATCATTTTTTTCATTAATTTACTACTATTAATAGTCCATACAAAAACTTGTTTTCCTTTTTGATGTATGTTATCTACTACTTTTTTGTTTATAAATGTGGACTCTATTCCATATATATCAACATAGTCCCAGTCATAAAAATTCCCATATGCAACTGCTGTTAAATAACAAGTTACCATATTGGGATTTAATTTTTTAACCCTCTTTAATACATTTTTATTCATTGACGCTATAACACATTGACTATCTAGTCTATTTGATTTAATTAGCTCTAATACTCTTTTTTCTACATCAGTTTTTTCATGACCATTAAACTTTATTTCTATTAGCAACTTTATTTTCCCCTTAGAATACTTCATTGCCTCATCAAGAGTTGGTATTTTCTCTCCAGCAAAATCTGACCTAAAATGACTTCCTGCATCATATGTCTTAATTTCATCATAATCTACTTCCCAAACATTTTTATCTACACCAGTGACTCTTTCAAAATTAGAATCATGAAATAAAATCAACTCTCCATCTTTAGTTTCTTGAACATCAATTTCAGCATATTCAGCTTGAGTTATAAAGGTTTCTTTAAATGCTGCTATAGTGTTTTCTGGAGCAACCAACGCTGAAACCCTGTGAGCCGTTGCTGTTGTGTTATAAAAAAATGAAGTATTAAATAAAATATCATTGTTTAAAGAGTACATCATTGACTCAATATGTAAGACAAATAAAATTACTACTATTTTCAAGGTAACTTTTAATACTGCCCCTATTGAGTTTTTTTGTTTTTCTAGATTCTTTTTATAGACACGAATGTCATTATATTCATAATAAAACGCAGAAATAAATCCAGTACTAATTATAAATATAGCTATTGATGAAATAAATGTTGCATAATCATTAAACATAATACATCTACTAATAAATATATCTTTTAAAAAGTTTGCATTGGTGTAATTTTTAGTCCATATTCCTATCAATATAATAATAACATGATAAATTATATACCCTATGACAGTAACTATTAGAGACAATCCTAAAGAATAAAGTATTAATTTTATTGCTTTTCCTTTTGTAAGGCTAGCGCTTTTATTTCTTGCTTCTTTAAAACTATTTGTATTTAGAGTTACTTCATGTATACTAAAAATCCACCTAATAACTGATATATATAATATTAAAATTAAAACTATATAAATTATATTTAGAACAATATTAGAACTTATATAATCCAATATATATTCAGGAAGTTTTATTTTCCCTATAAAACCTGAGGTTAAGGCTATATTCGTTAATGGAACTATTAGTAATACAAACACAAATAATAATATATTTTTAGGATTCAATATGTTTATAGATTTTTTTAAGGATAATTTAATAAGTTTAAACAAAGTAATTTTTTCAGAAATTCGTGATTTATCAAAACAAATAATTACTGAAGTAAATTCAAAAAACATATAAAATGCCAATATTATAATTGACAGTATAGCTAATATTATTGATAGAGGATTCGTTAATATTTCTCCTATGTTATCAGTACTTAAATACACTATATTTGCACTTTTCATAGAACTACTTAATACAAATTTAATTGATGGTAATATAATCAACAAAGCTAATCCTTTATGAAATAACTCAAATAGAATTAATGTACTCCAGTTATATTTCACCAATTTTATAAAATTATTTAAAATTCTCTTTTTCATGATATCCCCTTAATCTTTTTATTATATTTTAACCTGTAAATAACTTAAATATATATTATCTTTTAATAATTTATAATTTAATATCTTACAAATTATTCTATTTACGACTATTCACAAATAAAAAAAGCACTTTCTTCTTCTTAAAAAAGTGCTTTCTACTATTAACTTGTATTTGCTTATATATTTAATATAGTACTAAATCTATACTAACCTAGTTTCATATGTAATATTGGATATGGATTCCCTTGCCCATCTATTTCAGACCTATCAAACTCTTTAAACCCTAAGTGAGTATAAAATCCCACTGCTTTTTTATTTTGTTCATTTACATCAACATATTTTATATTGTATTTATTTATGGCATATAATATTAGTTTTTTTCCAATACCATTACTCCTATATTCACCTTTTATAAATAACATTTCAATTTTATCTTTATCTATTCCCATAAAGGCTTTAATCATATTATCATCTTTTACACAAACCATAGTTTCTACTTGTGTCAAACCAATTTTAACTAATGGCTTCAAAGATTCAATATCTTTTTCTATTAAAAAATCATGTGTTGCTCTTACTGATGATTCCCAAACTTGTAACATCTCTTGAAATTCTTTTGCACTTCTTTGTTTCATTTCAAAAACTATTTCAGAACTCATAATAATCTCCTCTCCATAATTAATATTCTTTTTTATCAAAGATAGAAATTATAAAGGACTATGAAAGTTAATATCATAGTCCTCATTAAATTTAAATATTATCTCTAATACACTTTTATAATTTACATACTTACATTTAATAAATTTACTACAATAATTTACCTTAGTTTATACTAAAGGTGCTTCTATTTGAGTAGTAAAAAGGAATTTATGGCAGTGGCCATCATTAACAGTAGTATTTCCACATACTAAGTGAACATGCTTATTAGTTCCTGGTATATTAATTGCTGGACCTGTTGTAACACATATCTTGTGGAAATGGTCAAGAAAATCTACATTATCATTTATTTTATGAACATGATTTGTTCCACCATTTATTGGTATAACTTCACCTGTAACTCCTGCAGCACGATGATTATGTCTATCGTCACATTCTTCTGCTAATTTAACACTTTCTGAGTATTCATGAACATGTGTCATTTCTTCATAGTCATTATAACACTTATTACATTTATTATATTTATAATCCTCATACATATAATCTTTTTCACATTTACAATTTTGATAACTCATTTTTATATCTCTCCTATTATATTATATATTAAGAAATTCCTCTAAAGAACCTCTAATATATACTATGAACTGGAGTCAAAAAAGTTCATATTTTGTAAAGTTATGTAATAATTTAATTATTTATCCCAGTATTTAGGACGTACTAGTATCTCTGGTAACTTTGTATTAGAATCTCCCTTTGCAGTATTAATCTGTAATTGTGTAAGGAATACACTATTTTTAAGATTTGCCCCTCTAATATCGCAGTCTCTTAAATCTGCTCCTATCAAATTAGCACCACTTAAATCTGTCTCACTTAGATTAGCTGCTATAAGAAATTTACCTTTTAAATCTGCTCCTATTAAATTTGTTTTTCTAAGGTCAGCTCCTATTAAATCCATACTTTTACTTAATTTTTTCTTATTTTTAAAATTGGAACTCTTTACAAAAGATTTGACTTTTTCTAATACAGAGTCACTAGCGTGTGACAATAATGAATTAACCTTTGCTCGATGTGATATTATATCTAAATCTATTAGTTGTTCTGGACTCATATTAGTTATCTTATCAGTTTCTTCAATTATTAGATTAAGTTTTTCTTTGATTGCATCAGATATATCTAATGTAGATGCTTCTTTAAGATACCATAACATTTCATGTAACTGCCTCATAACTAAAAATACTTCAAACATCTGGTTTGCTAACTCCGGCTCTTGTATCCAGTTTTTTCCTTTGTATGTTACTTGAGCTACCTTTTGACCTGAACCAAAGCAATCATATGTAGTACAACCTCTAAATCCTTGCCTTCTAAGATTTTTATGTACAGAACATTTAAAATCTGATTGTAAGTTAGTACATGGTTTACCTGATTCCTTATTAACAGGAAAGTCTTCTGAAGCAGAGAAATAAAGGGCCACACAACAAAGTCCAAAACAATTTTCACAGTCAATTTTTAAACTTTCAAATAGTTGATTATTATATTTATCTTTATGTATAGCTTTCATATCTATTCTCCTTTTGTTTTTGCATTTTATAAATTAATATTTATTAATAAGTCATTTTTAAACTATTTGTACAAAATTACTTCTTCTTAATTATAAGTTAAAGTGTCCTTTATTCCAATAGTATACAGTAATCTATCAACTCTAATATCTGTAATAATACCTTTTTCATGCCAATGATTTTTGCATCCACAATAATCTAATACTACACATTGAGGAACAAATCCAAAATTTTTCGCTTTCCATCCTCCAGATATAAGGTTAAGTACGCATGCTACACCAATTATACCTACATCCTCAACATCTACCATTTGTTTTGTAAAAACAGTCTTTTTTCTTTTGCATTCAAAAATTCTTCTCTATAGCACCTATTCATTATTTCAGCTCCAACCATATTTTTAACCTCTTGACTTCTTGATTAAATTCTCCTGTAGCTGATAACTAATCAATTAGTTTTCTAAAGTTTTTCAGTGTTAAATCTATATTATTTCTATACTCTTTATTCAAAAATATCGTTGCTAAAATTCCTCTACAAAAATCTGCTGTTCTTTTTAGATTGTTTTTTTCCCTTAATTTGGATAGTTTTATAAGCATACTTTTCGGTATTTTCTTTAATGTTATTGATTTATTTATATATATTTTCCATAATAAACCTAAGACTAATAGTTCAAGTACATATTCTATATTACTTCTTACACATTCTATCTCATTTTGATATATAAACGCTCTAAATTCTTCTGTATATATACCAGTAGATTTGGAAACTTTATCTATTACTTGATTGGTAAAAAGTGATACATCTTTATAATATTTATTAGAACTTTCCTCTCTTTCGCATAACGAATAAGTTACTATCTCTCTCATATAACCCTCCTATATGTTAGATTTGATTATACTTCTAACATACATTTATTTTTTATTTTAGACTTAACCTATATCCTAAAATATCTTTAAATATTTTGATTATTTTTTAGTAAATAACTCCTTAGTCAATATTAGCTATATTTTAAAATTTATTAAAAATATGGTTATAATT
>NZ_JAGWCU010000018.1:0-73137 GCF_020657755.1 Clostridioides sp. ZZV15-6388
TTACATAGCTATTTCAAATAAGTATTTTCCAAATTTTCTTTTCTGTATTCGATTATGCAATTTATCAATATCATATGCTAACGCCAATAGATAATATTAAGTTCTTACATTTATAGTCTTGTTTTGTAACACTGAAAGTTCTTTCTACTTGAATAGAGTGATTCATTCTAAGCAAAATTCCTACTTTATTTTTAATATTATCTTGACTACGCTTCCTAAGTTTAGTTAAAACTTTAGAACATTCAATCTTTTTATTATTCTTACCTTTAAAGCATTTTCCACGTAAAAAGCAATTATTATAGCTTTCACATTTATACACTTGTACTTCATATGTATCCATTTTTATTTGTTTTCTTTTTAGATATGTAACTTTAATAAATCTCTTATTAGCACAAGTATATACATCTGATTCAGAATCATATTTCATATTTATTTTCTATATTTTTCAAAATAGATGGAAAATAGAGTAGTTTCAAACTGCTCTACTTTTTTATCTAAAATAAAAAGTGTATATATAATTTATTATATAAGTTATTTTATTTATTCAATAAATGGAAAATTTTTTCAATATAAGATATGTTATAATAAATATTCAGTGTATGATATTTAAGAAAATAATGATTTTATATTAGGGTTTTATATTAACTAAGTGATATGTAAATAAATTATTAGCATATGCTTGTTGTAAAGCCTATCCAAGTTTTATATTAACTAAGTGGTATGTAAATTCACCAGGTAAGATAAATTCATTAAATTTACCTGGAAGGTTTTATGTTAACTAAGTAGTATGTAAATGAAGGTCTTTCTATTGTTTTATTTAAAGAGTATTCTTTTTATATTAACTAAGTAGTATGTGAGTAGTTTCTTCCCTCCATTACTTTTTCTTCTTTGTACTCTAGTCTTATAGTGAATACGTACAAAACAAAATAGTTTCAAATTTCTCTGTTTCTTTATCTAAAACTAAATAAAAAATGTATATATAAATTTAAATAATTTTAGTTCTTTATATTTAGTTTATTTAATAAATCTAGATTTTTGCTAGATAAAATACGATATAATGAATATATAATATGCAGTGTGCAATATTTTGAAAACAAACGCTGTAAGAATTGGAAATACTGTTTTACAAGGTGTTTTTTTAAATATCAAAAACACTACTTATAATTCAGTGCTTTGTGTGATTGAAAGTATTGAAAATACTAGATTTGAATTAGTGTTTTATATTAACTAAGTGGAAAACAGGAGTTATCTCAAAATTGATTTTTTTCTAATCAAATTTTAAGTTTAACTCCTTTTTTGATTAGTATCTTAAATTTTAATACTGAGTAAATTTGAGAACAAGAAATAAAGCATATGTATAAAAAATTAACTACATAGCTATTTCAAATAAGTGTTTTCTGAATCTATATTTTTGTATTCGATTATGCAATTTATAAATATCAAAGGCTAACGCCAATAGATAATATTAATTTCTTACATTTATAGTCTTGTTTTGTAACACCGAAAGTTTCTTCTATTTGAATAGAGTAATACATTCTAAGCAAAATTCCTACTTTATTTTTAATATTATCTTGACTACGCTTCCTAAGTTTAGTTAAATTCAAGAATATTCAATCTTTTTATTATTCTTACCTTTAAAGCATTTGCTACATAAAAAGCAATCATTGCAGCTTTCACATTTATACACCTGTACTTCAGATGTATATCCACTTTTATTCGTTCTCTTTTTCAGATATATAGGTCTAAGAAGTCTCTTATTAGCACAAGTATATACATCTGATTCAGAATCATATTTCATATTCTCTTTTCTTCCTACTATAGGATTTAAAGCTATGCTTTTTAATTTGTTTGTAATTTGCAGGTTTAATATATGAATTAAGGTTTTGATCTTCTAAATACTTATAGTTTTCTTAACTTTCATATCCAGCATCACATACAATATTTTTAAATTGCTTTTCTCTCTTTTTTTACAAAAAAAGAGATGATTCAAATTTTTATTTTGACACATCCCCTTTATTATTGCTTTAATTCAAATAATTAATTTTAAATTTATGTTCTTAGTTATAATTTTTTAATCTAGACTTTGTTCTAAATAGAAAACTATTTTTTCTTAAATTATACTAGATATGTAAATGTACTTAGTTTTTAAATGAATGTATAGGAGCTGGAATTCTTCCTCCTCTTTGAGTAAATAGTTCAGATGAATTTTTATTTATAGGCATTACTGGTGCTCGTCCTAAAAGACCTCCAAACTCGACCATGTCACCTACATCGCATCCTGGTGCTGGTATAATTCTAACTGCTGTAGTCTTATTATTAATCATACCTATTGCTGCTTCATCAGCTATCATAGCTCCAAGTGTACCTGCTGTAGTGTCTCCTGGCACAGCTATCATATCAAGACCTACAGAACAAATTGCAGTCATAGCTTCAAGTTTATCTATACTTAAAGCACCCTTAATAACAGCATCAATCATACCTGCATCTTCAGATACTGGTATAAATGCTCCACTAAGTCCTCCAACATGTGAACATGCCATAACTCCACCTTTTTTAACAGCATCATTTAAAAGGGCTAATGCTGCTGTAGTACCATGAGTACCAACAACTTCAAGACCCATTTCCTCTAATATATTTGCTACAGAATCGCCAATTGCAGGTGTAGGAGCTAATGATAAGTCTATTATTCCAAATGGGACATCTAGTCTATTAGAAGCTTCTTTTGCTACAAGTTGTCCAACTCTTGTAATTTTAAATGCTGTCTTTTTAACAGTTTCTGCGACAACATCAAATGGCTCTCCTTTTACCTTTTCTAAAGCTCTCTTAACAACTCCAGGACCACTTACACCAACATTGATAATTCTATCTGCTTCACCAACACCATGGAATGCTCCTGCCATAAATGGATTATCTTCTACTGCATTACAAAATACTACTAGTTTTGCACAACCAAAACCTTTTGCATCTTTTGTCATTTCTGCAGTTTCTTTTATAATTTCTCCCATTTCTTTTACTGCATCCATATTTATACCACATCTTGTAGAACCTACATTTACTGAAGCACATACCTTATTAGTACTTGCTAAAGCTTTTGGGATTGATTTAATTAATATCTTATCACCTTTTGTATATCCTTTTTGAACCAATGCTGAAAATCCACCAATAAAGTCTATCCCTAAATCCTCTGCTGCTCTATCTAATGTCTGTGCAAATTTCACATAATCTTCTTCATCTGTTGCACCTGCAATAATAGAGATTGGAGTTACTGATACTCTTTTATTTACAATTGGAATACCAAATTCACGTTCTATATCCTTACCAACTTTTACTAAGTTTTTAGCAGAATTCATAATTTTATTATATATTTTTTCTCTCGCTTTATCTCCATCAGGGTCTATACAATCTAGTAATGAAATCCCCATAGTTATAGTTCTTATATCTAACTGTTCTTCATCTATCATCTTGATTGTTTCAAGTATATTTCCTACATTCACTGTTATCACCTCCCCTTACTGTTTGCTACAGATTATGCATTGAATTAAATATTTCTTCTCTTTGAATTTTTACATCTACTGATAATTTCTTTCCTCTTTCAATTAAATCTTCAACTGTTTGCTCAAAAGAATTTAATGCTTTTTCTAAATCAACTACCATAATCATTGTAAAATATTCTTGAAGTATTTTTTGTGAAATATCTACTATGTTAATATTTTGTTTGTATAGCTCATCACTAATACCTGCTACTATACCTGGTTTATCCTTCCCAATTACTGTTAAAATTGCTCTCATAAATAATATCCTCCCTTAATTTTTTTATAAATCTTACATTTTTACAAATTGAACTAGTTGTTAACATATATTTCATTTATTTGTTGGTAAATCACTTTTTATGTATATATTTAATATATTTTAATACCTATACATTCATTTGTCAATTTTTTTTCAATATTCTATTATTTTTATACTATTTAACGAAACTGTATATTATATATCATTTTATTGATAGTAATATATAGTTTTCATAATACTGAAAGGTATTATTTATCAACTTTATAATTCACTAAATAATACCTTTTTAAAAATTATTTTTTTATTTGTATGAATTCTATTACATTTTTTCTTACACTTGGATTTACAGCTAATATAGAACCAATCATAGTTGGAGTTAATATACAGAGTAAAAAGAAAATCTCTCTGTTTAAATTATATTTTTTAGGTATAGACTTAAGATTTTCATTGTAATTTGCTATTTCGTCATAATTATTTACTCCTAACTTTCCATTATCTATTTCTTGATTTTTGTTTACAAAAACATTCCTATAGGAGAAATATTGATTATTATTGCTAAATACTGATTTTTGCTTTAAATTATAATTGCTATCATCTTCTGGCATTAAATTTTTACTATTAAATTTATTTTTATCCTCATAATCATTTTCTTTATCACTATTTATATTGGCATCTTCTTTATTATTTTGATGATTTTTATCATCAACACCACCAGCACTTGGTCCTATGTTATCTTCTGGAGCATTTGGTTTTCCTCCATTAGAATCATTATTTTCATTACTAGCACTGTCATTATTTTCTTTATTTTCGCCATTATTATTTTCTTTATTTTCATTGTTATTACCCTCATTTTTACTGCTACTGTCATCTCTATCTGGGTCATCTCTACCACCACCTCCACGGTCACCTCCATCGATAATAACGTCTCGGTCATCTTCTGGTGTCATCTGGTCACTACCTCCACCTATCACAAATCCTGGTTTTAAAAATATATTTGAATATCCGTCTCTCAATCCACCCTCTACATTTACTCTGAAGCATCTCAACTTAAAATCTTCAAAATTAAGTGTAGCTTGGTTGCTAATATAATCTAATTCTTTGCTTACCCAATTTATACCATCATCAGAATATTCTACAAATACCTTCTTGGCATTATATGGCATACTATAATCGAAAAGAGCTGAATAACCCTTTCTTGAGTTTATAAAAAATACTTCTAAATCATTTATAGGTCCTTTATTTGTAATATGAACATATAAAATAGGAGCAACATTATCATTTAGCACTATATTCTTTTCATTTAGATGTTCTTCTTTAAATTTTCCTTTTATTATGAATTCTGTATCTTTATTTAAATCAGTATAGTAATTTGATAAATCCCAATCTACATCTAACGTTACAAACTTTCCACTAGAAGTTTTTAAAGTTACAGTTTGAGGGAATTTTAAACCTTCTATTTTATCTTCTTTTGTTATCATTATTTCCTCTTCAAAGACTCCAATACCTCTACGATTACACCTTATAATATTATAATCATCATCTCGAGGTATACCTGGCATTATCATATTTTGGTCTCCTATAATATAGACATTCTTAGTCTCTGATACAATTGATTTTCCTTTTTTAGAGTTACTTCCTACTCCTATACTTTGTTGTTTATTATCATCATTAACAATTACTGAAGTATCCTCTATTTCGACTTCTCCCTTAGAATAAATTCCTATAGCATTTTCTCCATCAACTTCAATTGTTTTACAGTCTACTCTAACATCATTTTCCGAATAAATTCCTATAGCGTTTTCTCCACTTGCTTTTATGTTTCCAACCTCACCATAATATGTATCTATAAATAAATCAGCTTCTTTTTCTGCATATAAAGCAGTCCCATTTAAAGCAGTTATATTGTCTATTCCTATCCTTAGCTTTCCTCCTCGTTCTACATGAATTACACCTTCAGTTTCACCTTCTCCAACTATATTTAGTTCATTCCCATTGATAAAAAAATTCCCTTTATCTTTTATGAGTATCTTATACTTATTAGTATCTATCGTAATCTTAGTTCCATATGGAATATTAAGTTCAAAATAATCATCTATTACCATATCACAAGGAAGAGTGTAAACTATTTTTTCACTGTTATCTTCATTTTTCAAAATCCAACTTTTAAAATCATTCAGACAATTACTTTCTTGGGAAAAACTCTTATTTGGGAAAAGCACAAAAATCACAATTAACAAATGTATAAGAATAAAAGCTTTGTTTGTTTTGCTCATATTTTTCTCCTACTAATTCTCTTATCAAATAAAATTAACTTATTTTAAACAATTTTACTTATTTTACTATTTAAATTTTATAAATTTATTTATATACTTTATGATACCAGGATTTACTGCTGTTATTGAACATAGCATTGTTGAAACTACAATTCCAATTCCAATGATAATTCCACTATTAAAATTTTGAGTTTTATTCTGTGATTGAGAAGGAGAGTCTAATTTATCATTAAACTTACCTACTTCAGAAGTATCTTGTCGATTTAAGGTATTCTTGTCATTAAATGTACTTTTGGAAGATTCATCATTTTCATTGTGATTTTCTGTTAATATTTCCTTTAAACTATTTTCAATTTTATTTTTCATGATTAAATCATTACTCTTAAAATTTTTGTCTTGATTATTAATGTTTTTGTCTGTTTCATTCTCTGTATTAATATTTTTTTCATCTGAGTTATCATTATTTTCATCTTTCTGAGGTTTATTATCTTTTTCTTCATCATTAGATTCTGTAACTTTATTGGAATCTTCAGGTATTTGCTCATCAGTAGCTTCACTCTCATTATTGTCATTTGTATCTCCAATAATCTCAGAATCTTCTCTATCTGGGTCATCTCTACCACCACCGCCACGGTCACCATCAATATCATCATTTTCCCGTTCATCATCTGGTGTCTCTTGGTTGTCGCCACCTCCCACTATAAATCCTGGTTTAAAAACTATATTTGAATACCCTTCTTTTAATCCTCCTTCCACTCTTACTCTAAAACAACGCAGCTTAAAATCTTCAAAGAAAAGTATAGCTTGCTCTCTAATATCCTCCTGTTCTTCAGATATCCAATTGATTCCGTCGCTTGAATATTCAACAAAAACTTTACTTGCACTATATGGCATGTCATAATACAAAGCAGCTACATATCCATTTCTTGTATTTTGAAATTCCAATTCCAAATTGTCTATTGGCTTTTTCTCTACAACAGATATATTCAAAATAGGAACAACATCATCATTTATTATAATTTTTTCTTTATTTAATGTTTCTGTTTTAAACTTTCCTGTTATACTAAAATTTTCTTCTTTTTTTAGCTTTTCATAATAATCAGTAAAATCCCATTCTACATCTATATCAATTTGATTACTGCTAGATGTTTCTAATACCATATCTTTGGAAAATTTTATATTTTCTATTTTATCATCTTTACTTACTTTTATTTCTTCACTAAATACACCAATTCCCCTATGGCAACATTTTACAATATTATAGCCAGAATCTTCAGATATGGCTGGTATAAGCTCATTATAACTACCAATTATATAAATTTTCTTGCTTTCTGATACAATTGATTGTACCAACTCATTATTATCTCTTAATAATCCATTTTCTTTGTTACTACTATAAACTTTTATTGAAGATTCTTCTATCTCAACATCACCTTTAGAATAAACACCTATAGCACTCTCTCCATTCACTTCTATATCCTTATTTGGTATTCTGATATCATTTTCAGTATAAATTCCTATTGCATTTTTTCCATTTGCCTTTATTTTTTCAACATATTCATAGGATGATGCAAGATATAAATCTCCTCCTTCTTCGACGTATAAAGCTGTCCCATCAGTAGCAATTATGTTATTTATACCGATACTTATACTTCCACCATTTTCTACATGTATTACTCCTTCTTTTCCTCCTTCACCTATTATATTTAGTTCATTATCATCAATAATAAATTTTCCATGATTTTTTATCAGTATTTTATATTTGTTAGTATCTATTGTAAAATTACTGTCATAAGGAATATAAAATCTAAACTCTTCATCTATTACCATATCACAAGAAAGAGTATAAACTATTTCTTCTTTATTATTTTTATTTTCTTGAACCCACCTTTTAAAATCTTCAAGACAAGTTTCCTCTTGTCCAAAGACCTTATTTGGAAAAATTACAAAACAGAGTATTATTATGCTTACAAAAATAAATATTTCAGATTTTTTCATCTTTTACTCCTAATATTTTTAATATAATAATGTTAAAAAATGTATCTCATATAATATAATTTTTCCATAATTAGAACTTATTGTCAATTTTTATAAATAAAAAGCTACTTACTAAAGTAAACAAGTGTTTAACTTTAATAAATAGCTTATATTCTTATAATAAAATAGTTATAATATTAGAGCTTCCTTCATTTACAATTTTTTGTAGAGTCTTTTGCATCTTAACCCTTATCTCTTCTGGCATAGTATATAATTTACTTTGAAGCTGCTCTTTTACTAAATCATGAAGTGACTTACCAAACATATTTGACTCCCACAAATCTGCTGGTTGTTCTTCAAATACCTCCATGAGATATTTTATCATCTCTTCACCTTGATTTTGATTTCCAACTATAGGAGAAACTTCTGTAGATATATCTGCTTTTATAATGTGAAGTGATGGTGCATTAGCTTTTAACTTAATACCATACTGTTTTCCTTGTTTCATTATTTCTGGCTCTTCCAAGCTAAGTTCCTCTAAAGAAGGTGCTACTACTCCATATCCTTTTATCTTAGCATCCATTAAAGCACTTTCTATCTTATCATACTCATTTTTAACTTTAGATAATCTAGTTATCAGGCTAAGCAATTGATAATCTCCTTCAATTTTAAATCCACTTTTTTCTTCAAGGACATTATAGAATAAATCTTGCTTTGTTTGTAAGTCAATATTTATGACACCTTCTCCTAACTCCACATGGTCAACACCTGTATCATCTAAAAACTCTAACTCAGAGAAACCTTGCATAATTCCTTCTATATCTCTTATTTTACCTATGTCTATAATGCTCTGTTTTAATGTTGTTATTATACTGCTTTTTATCCAGTGATTTCTCTCAAGACCTTCCACCCATTTAGGTAAGTTTATTCTTATTTCTGTAAGTGGGAAATCATATAGTACAGTTTCCATAACTTCTTCTATATCCTCATCTTCCATTTCAACTATATTCATTGGAAGAACTGGAACTTCATATTTTTCCTCTAATTCATTTCTAAGCAGACTTGTTTCTTCACTTCTAGGACTTAACGTATTTAAAACCACAGCAAATGGTTTTTTAAGATTTTTTAATTCTTGTATAACTCTCTCTTCTGGCTCTACATAGCTTTTTCTGTCAATACCAGTAACTGAACCATCTGTTAAGACAACTATTCCTATTGTAGAATGGTCTTTTATAACTTTTTTAGTCCCTATCTCTGCTGCTTTCTCAAATGTCATAGCTTCTTGTGACCAAGGAGTGGATACTAATCTTTGCTTTCCACCTTCCTCATGACCTAAAGCTCCTTCAACTATGTATCCAACACAATCTACCATTCTCACTTTTAAAGATACTGTGTCTTTTATTTTAATTTCTACACCATCTGCTGGTACAAATTTTGGTTCTACTGTCATTATAGTTTTGCCTGAACCACTTTGAGGTATCTCATCTCTTGTTCTATCTTTTTTGAACTCATTGTCTATATTTGGGATAACCAACTTTTCCATAAACTTTCTTATAAAAGTTGATTTTCCTGTTCTTACAGGTCCCACTACTCCAATATATATATCCCCCTGAGTCCTTTTGGATATATCTTCGTATATATTATTATTCATATTATTCCTCCTATACATCTAATCTTATTAAATTATATTTAGATTTCGAGGTTAATATTCTTAAAATAGAAAAATAAAGACCAGCAATATTAATTTAGTTTACATATAGAAATTTGCAAATTTCAATGTAAATTAAATTATAATGCTAGCCCAAATAGTAGTGTATTATATTAACTAACTTTAGTAGTATTTTCATTTGACTTACTATTCATTTCAATAAGCTCTTTACGTCTTTCTTTAGTCATATTCATCCATATAAATGTAAACACCAATCCAATTATGGCTACTATAGTAAGAACTATGAAGTAGTACTTATATCCAGTTACACCTGGAAATGCATCTAATATCTTTCCTGCTGCTAGAGGACAAAGTACTTCTGGAAGATATCCTAATGTAGCAACTATACCTATAGCAGTTCCTGATATCGATAGTGAATAATTGCCTTCTTCAAGTAACGAATAGTGTAAACCTTGAATGGCATACATAGATACATATATTGCAACACATCCAATCAATAGTACATAAATCATAGAAGATTTTGTTGGTGTAAATATTACACCTAAAAGTCCTGCAATCATAAGTATAAATCCATAAGATATAATCTTTGATGAACCAACTTTATCTCCAAGTAATCCAGAGGCTGCTGATGCTACTGGTCTACAATACTGAGCTAATATTGATATTGCAGATGCAAATACTACAGTTGCTCCAAATGCTTCAGTTGAATATGGCGTAAAATAGTAAAATGACATATTAGCTGAATATGAACAAAACATTATTATTGTTATTATCCATGTATGAGGCATTTTTATTACTGTAAAGAAAGCTTCTTTATCAAATTTGGCTGATACCTCTTTTTCATTATCTTTTAACTTAAAAAATACTAATAATCCAACTATTACATTTATAGCTGAATACAACACTATAATAGCTGTAAGACCAGATTTATCACTTACTTTTGATGAAATGTATCCAAATAATATTAAGACTAGAGATAAATGAATTGCATTGGTAATTCCACGACCACTTTCCATAAATCCAAAAGCCTTTCCTTGTTCATTTTCAGAGGCTAACATCCTAACAGCTTTTACAAGCGCTGGCCAAAAAGTAAGTATTGTTGTTATTCCCCATAAAGCATGGATTAAAAATACAATAGTATATGGAGGATAAAGTGTTAATACAAGACCCAATACTCCTGTAATAATTAAAGAACCTGAAAGTAGCTTTCTGGCTGAAATACGATCTGCTAAGAAACCACCAAAAAGGTATGATACCATTGCAAGTAAACCATAAATACTTCCTAAACTACCCATTTGTGTATTTGTAAGATTAAATGCTTGTGCAAAAGTATCATAATAATAATTTTTTAAATATGGTAAAGCATATATAAAGGCTCCTGCTACAAAGAGTATTATTAAGACTTTGAAATTTTTCCAAATGCTTGGTTTATTTACTTCAACTGACATATTTCCTCCTTATGTAAATACTCATAAATTTTTACGATAGCTAATTATTGATTTTTCAACATCCCAACATATTATAGATTTATTAATATATTATGTTAATTTATCCATAATTTTTAGTGAACTAAAGACAAATGCTTTTAGCTCACTAAAATAATTATATTTTTATTTATAGGAATCCCCAGAATTATTAGATACCTTCCTTTCATAGTTCTTCCATATCATTAAACCTGTTAATATAACAAAAAGACCTCCACCTATCATCTCAATCTCATAAACTATATTATCTTTTAAAGTCTCCATAACTGGTGCTGTTGAAAAAAGTATCCCCACTACAGTCACTACAAGTACCATTCTAGCTATATTGATACAAACTGAATCACTTTTTGCAATTGAGTATGGTCTTTCTTCGTTTGGTCTTGTCTTTCTAAGTCTTATATAAGACGTAAAAAGTAATACATATGGAAACAATGCCGTTAATGCTGTCATAGTAACAAGAACATTATATATATTATCTACTGATGGCAGTAAATTTGTTCCTATAAGAAGTAGACTCACTATTATAGCTTGAATTACTACAGCATTTGATGGTATATTGTGTTTATTTGTAACAGTTAATTGCTTAGGAAATACACCTTCTTTTACATTTCCAAAAAGCATCTTTACTGGACCTGCTATATAAAGTATTAGTGCTCCAAGTACCGATAAAGTTATCCCAAATGCTACTACTCTTATAAACCAACTTCCTATTCCTAAATCTTGTGCAACTTTAGCTAGTGCATCTAGTATTCCTGTTGATGCTGCAATTTCATCTGGAGGAAGTATCATTGTTATTGCTACTGAACCTAGGATATAGATTCCTCCTATTAAAACAGCTACTGTCAATATAGCTTTAGGAAAGTTTTTCTTAGCATTATCCATTTCAGTTATAAAATTAGCAGTTGTTTCAGCTCCTGATAGTGCAAATATTATAGCAGATATAGAAACTAGTGAATTAGCATCTATCTTTGGTATTATATTTTGGATTGTATATACAGATGCTGATGGAGCTTTTTTGAGAATAACTACAGACATAAATGCCATCACTATAAGTAATATAGCCGGAATTGTAGAACCTAATGCTCCTGTATTTGTAAAGAATTTTCCAAATGCCATTCCACGAGTACTTACTAGGGATAACATCCAGAATATTATAAGTGAAAGCACTAAAATAAACATCTTATTGTTTGATAGAGCAGGATTTCCAAGCATATAAGCAATATTTATAGCTAAAAATGTCAAGAAGGAAGAATACCAAAATATCTTTGATGTCCAATTTAACCATGACACCATAAATCCCCACTTCTCTCCATAAGCCTGTTTAACCCATTCTCCAAGTCCACCATCTTTTGGATATGTTGCAGCCAACTCTGCACATATAAGTGATGCTGGAACAAAGAATATAAAAGCAAACAACAACCAAACTGGTATCGAACCAAGACCCAACCCAAAACTAGAGGCAGTAGATTTAGCTATCCATCTAATCCCAAATAGTGCTGATATATTCATAAATACTAAATCCCAAAATCCAATCTTCTTTTTCACTGTAATTCCTCCAATTTTAAATTTACTTAAATTCATACATATGTACTAATTTAAATATCAAGTATAAGCTCTTCAACACTTCTTGGATAATTAGTTATAATTGTAGCACTATTTTTACCTACTATTGCTGTATCTGAGTGTCTAAATCCTCCAACTCCAGGTATATATATTCCTGGTTCCATAGAAAATACCATTCCTTCTTCTAGTATTAATTCATTGTCAAATCTTAAATATGGCTCTTCATGTTCTGATAAACCTAAACCATGACCAATTCTGTGATTTGAATATAACTCTAGACCATGCTTTGCAACAACAGCTCTTGCTGCTTCATCCACCATTCTTGCTGGTATTCCAGCTTTTATTGTATCTAATCCAGCTTGTTGAGCTTCTACTGCAATCTTAAATACTTCCTTTTGTCTTTCTGTTGGCTTACCTATAATAAAAGTTCTTTCATTTTCTGCTCTATAGTTTTCATACCAAACCTGTCTACTATGTATTACTATATCTCCTCTTTGAAGTATTCTAGTATTTGAGTCTAAATGTGGTTGTGCTGTTCTATCGATGCCTGAACAAGTCCAGTTTGCAAATCCTATATATGTATCAGGATAATTTTCAGATACATATTTTAGTAAAGCATTATCCCCTGCAACGTCAAATTCCAATTCACTCATCCCAACTCTAACATTTTCCAAAGAACCTTTTATTCCTATATCAGATAAGTAACCAGCTATCTTTAAAAATTCTATCTCTCTTGCGTCTTTTACATATCTCATTTCAAATATTTTACTTCCAACATCTTTAATAGCAAATGATTTCTCAGTTATATATTCTGAAAAGCTTGCAGATACTATATCTTTTTCTATCCCAACAGTTATCCCTTTAGGATATCTATTTAAAATTATATCTAAGTAATGTTTATGTGATATTCCATGTTCTTTCATTTCTGGTATTTCATAATATACATATACATTATCAACTTTTGCAACTTCTTTAGCATGTAGCTCCTCTAATCCAGGCACTATTAATTCTATTTTATCTTGAGTTACTACTGTTACAATTGGTCTAGAATAAGTTATTGCTTTAAATCCACTAATATAAAATTGGTTGTCTGGTTCAAATATTAGGGAAATTTCAATATTTTTTTCATTCATATACTTTCTTAATCTTTCTAGTCTCATGTTATTTGACATAGTACACCTCTTTCTCAATATTCAAATAATTTATTCAATACAACAAGTATGAATATATCATTTCAAAATTCTTAATATTTTTAGTACTTGTTGTATTCGTATGTAAATTAAATTTATTTGTGATTATTTTATCATAATCATGATTATTTTGTCAATCACGATTTAATTTTTAAATATTTTTTATATTCTGCTGATATTAAATTATCTAAAATATAACAAATATATATTATATTTTGGAATATTATTCTTGATTTATGATAAATTTAATGATAAAATCACGATTATATAAACTATATTGATTATTTGTAGGTGAATAAAATGACAAATAAAGAATTACAAAAGAAAAGGATATTGATGTATTTCATAGAAGCTGCTCAAAACATTATGGAAAATGAAGGAATAGAAAATATTACACTTCGTAAGGTTGCAGATATGGCTGGCTATAACAGTTCAACCCTATACAACTACTTTAAAAATTTAGACCATCTAATATCATTTGCATCTATAAAATATTTTAAAGATTATAACTTAAATATTTCAAGGTGTATAGAGAATGTAAATGATGAATATAAGAAATATATAATTATGTGGAAATTATTTTGTAAACATTCTTTTGACAATGCCCAAGCTTTTTATCAAGTATTTTTTAACTTGTCCAGTGATGAACTTAGTTATATAATAAAACAATATTATGATATGTTTCCAGAAGACTTAGGTATTCATGACAGTGATATATCTCTAATGATTACAGGAAAAAGTATAAAAGAAAGAAATAAAATACTATTGAACAATCTTGTAGATACTGGATATATACCATCTAAAGATTTAGACATAATCAATGATATAATTATTTCTTTTTATCAAAATCTATTATTCTTAAAAAAGAACACAGGAAAAAATTCTAATGATGATGAGTTAACTATGAAAATGATTTCTTCTATTGAATACATAATAAAACATGCTAAGTAATATTAAAATAGCCCTCTTTATAAAAAGAGGGCTAAAACACATCTATTATTTTTTTATTTTATTGTGCAATAAGTTTATATATCATCACCTAAAACTACTTCTTCCATTTCGTGCTTTTTACTTCTCATCATTAGTTCTATTCCAACTTCTTTAGGATTTGCACCTTTAGTTATTACAGAGTATATAGCATTAGTTATTGGCATATCTATATTCAGCTTTTCAGCAACATCATGTGCTACTTCAGTAGCAGTTATTCCTTCTACAACCATCTTTACTTCTTTTAAGGTATCTTCTAAGCTCATCCCTTGACCTATAAGTATACCCGCTCTTCTATTTCTACTATGCATGCTTGTACAAGTAACTATTAAATCTCCAATGCCTGAAAGGCCTGCAAATGTAGACATATTAGCTCCCATAGCAGTACCAAGTCTACTCATTTCACTAATTCCTCTTGTCATAAGAGCTGCTTTTGCATTGTCACCATACCCTAATCCATCACATATACCAGCACCAAAAGCTATAATATTTTTCAATGCTCCTCCAAGTTCAACTCCAACTATATCTGGATTTGTATAAACTCTAAGTTTAGGGCTCATAAATAAATCTTGTATACTCTGTGCTATTTTTAATTCTTTAGATGCTACTACTACTGTAGTAGGTATATTTCTTGCTACTTCTTCAGCATGAGATGGGCCAGATAGTATTACATATGGATTTTGTGGCAATTCTTCTTCACATACCTGAGACAATCTAAGTCCAGTGCCTTTTTCAAGACCTTTTGCTACATTAACAATAATTTGTCCAGCTTTTACAAAGGGTTTTATTTTTTCACAAGTACTTCTTACGGCTTGAGATGGAACTGCTAAAACTATTACTTTGCAATTTTCTATAGTTTTTTCTATATCAGTACTTATCGTTATATTATGTGGAAATAATACTCCTGGTAAATAGTCTGTATTTTCTTTAGTCCTGTTTATTTTTTTAGCTTGTTCTTCTTTTCGGGTCCACATGCTCACATCATTACCTTTATTTGCAAGACCTAAAGCTAATGCACTTCCCCAACTTCCAGTACCTAATACACATACTTTCTCCATATTTAACACCACCTGAGTATAATATATTTACTATTCTTTCTTTTGACCAATTTTTCTTTCTGTCCCATTTAATAATCGCTTTATATTTGCTCTGTGATTATATATTACTGATATGCTTAAAAACAAAGCTACAACTAGCCCAGCTTTATTTTTTGCTATAATCATAAATATTGGTGAACAACCTATCCCAACAACAGAACCTAATGAAACATATTTTGTTATAATTACCACCAATATAAATACGGCCAAACACATTAATGTTATTACTGGATTTACAGCAAGCATTGCACCTAATGAAGTTGCAACACCTTTACCCCCTCTAAATCCTAAAACTGCTGGCCAATTATGACCTGCTACAACACATATAACTGCTAGATATCCAGCTAAAAGAGTATCTATACCAACCAACTTTGCTGCAATTTCCGATATCAAAACAGCAATTACACCTTTAAAAACATCACCTAAAAAAGTCATTGCTCCTGCTTTTTTCCCAAGTGTTCTAAGTACATTTGTCGAGCCTGCATTACCCGAACCTTGAGTCCTTATATCAACCCCCGCAATTCGCTTTGCAACTATATACGAGGTTGATATATTGCCTAATAAATATGCAATTACAGCAATAATTATATAACTAAATATCTCCACTGAACTTACCTCCTTTAGTTATATTTTAGATATTTACTTTTTATTTTTTTGTCTATACTCAAACTTTATGGAAGTTCCTTCAAATCCAAAGTTTTCTCTTATCTTATTTTCAAGATATCTTTGATATGAGAAGTGAGTTAAGTTCTTGTCATTTATAAATAAAGTAATTTTAGGAGGTCTAATGTCTGTTTGAGTTCCATAGTAAATTTTTAATCTTCTACCTTTATCAGATGGTGGCTGATTTAACATTACAGCTTCTCCAATTACTTCATTTAATGCTGAAGTTGATATTCTCTTAGAATGTTCATTTGATACATATTCAACTGTGTCTAATATTTTATTCATTCTTTGATTAGTCTTTGCAGAAACAAATACTATTGGAGCATACATCATAAATGGGAATTTTTCTTTTATATCTTTTGTGTAATTACTCATTGTCTTATTATCTTTTTCTATTAAGTCCCATTTATTGACTACAAATATACATCCCTTACCTTCATCATGTGCTATACCTGCAACTTTTGTATCCTGCTCTGTAACGCCTTCCAAAGCGTCTATAACTATCAACACTACATCTGCTCTATCTACAGCACTCATAGCTCTTATTACACTGTATTTTTCTATTGTCTCATATATTTTGCTTTTTCTTCTAAGCCCTGCTGTATCTATAAGAAGAAATTTCTGCCCATTTTTTTCAAAATAAGTATCTATTGCATCTCTAGTAGTTCCTGCAATTGGACTTACAATTACTCTTTCTTCTCCTAATATCTTATTAAGTATAGAACTCTTTCCTGCATTTGGCTTACCTGTTATAGCTACTCTTATTATATCTTCTTCATACTCTGTATCTAATCCTGCTGGAAAATTTTGAACTATCTCATCTAATAAATCTCCAAATCCCATACTATTGGCTCCTGACACTCCAAAAGGAGTTCCAAAACCTAATTCATAAAAATCGTATATATTGTCAAACTGACTTTGACTATCAATTTTATTAACCACTAGAATTACTGGTTTTTTTGTTTTTCTAAGTATCTGAGCAATTTCTTTATCAGCAGCTGTTATTCCAGCCTTACCATCAACTATAAAAAGTATTACATGTGACATGTCCATTGCAAGCATAGCTTGACTTCTCATTTGAGATAATATTATATCTTCGCTATCAGGTTCAATACCTCCTGTATCTACTAATGTAAAATATTTATCTAACCATTCTACTTCTGCAAATATTCTATCTCTTGTAACTCCTGGTGTATCTTCAACTATTGATATCCTTTTTCCTGCAAATTTATTAAATATTGTAGACTTACCAACATTTGGTCTCCCAACTACAGCTACAACTGGCCTACTTATACTCATGTTGTTTCTCCTTCCATCTTTTGTTTTCTATTTTAAAATTTTATCCACAAAATCTTTTCCTTCATTTAAGCATGGGATAATTTTTATTTTCATAAGTTCTTCTAACTGATTTAGTTCAATATTATCTAAGAAAATTTCTTCATCTGCTTTTAACATACTTCTTGTTATATAAAGAGCTTCTCCCAATTCCTTATGCTCAAGTTGCTCTTTTAAATCTTTCGCTGTTAAAAGGCCTGATACTGTTATTGTTTCTCCAAAAAACTTATTTTTTATTTCATAAACATCTATTTGAAGATTCTTAAACTTGTCCATCATAGCATCTGCCATACTTTGTATAAATTCATATGCAGAATGTCCAGTAGCTATTGATACCTTTTTGTCTCTTTTAAGACTATTCTCAGACAATGTGTTTAGATACTCTTCAATCTCTGTTTTTAACTTACGTATCATACCTACACCATCTTCAAACTGTAAAAATCCTTCATATTCTTCATATCCAGGCAATTCTCTACTAGATAATATATAAAATTCATCCGATAAAAATGCAAATCGAGTCCCTATTTTCTCAAGATATTTCTGTTGTATTTCATGAATTTGCTCTATAGTTTTACTTGCACCATTATTATCAAATATATTTAATTCTGCTAAATTTTCTCTATGCTTTGTAATTCCAACTGGAACTATAGCAACACTATTTACATATGGATAAAGTTGAGCTAATTCTTTTATTGTTCTATCCAATTCCTTTCCATCATTTATACCTGGACATAAAACAATTTGACAGTTCATTTCTATATGAGCATCTGCCAATCTCTTCATTATACCATATAATTTTCCTGCAAATTTATTGCTTATCATTTTTTGTCTTAATTCTGGATTAGTTGTATGCACAGATATATTTATAGGACTTATTCTGTATTTAATTATATTATTTATATCTTCTTCGCTCATATTTGTAAGTGTAACAAAATTTCCTTGTAAAAAAGACAATCTTGAGTCATCATCTTTAAAATAAAGAGTTTCTCTCATTCCTTCTGGCAACTGGTCTATAAAACAAAACATACATTTATTTCTACAACTTTTAGCTTGGTCAATTATTGGATTTGTAAATTCAACGCCCAAATCTTCATCATAGTCTTTTTCTATCTCATATATGTAGACTTCACCATCTTTTTTTTGTATTTCTACCTCTAAATACTCATCACTTAGTAAGAATCTATACTCTATTATATCATGTATTGGTTGTTCATTTACAGATATAAGTAAATCTCCTACTTCTATACCTATTTCTTCTGCAATACTATCTTTGTAAACTTTACTTATAATATTATTTATTTTTTTTACATTTACTTCCATTTTTTCACCACTCTTTTATATTCATCAATATTTATTATAATATATTTTAATATACAGTTTATTACTTTATTGTATTTTACAATAGCATTTTTAAACATTTCATGTCATAATAACACATTTTAATTCTAATAGTCAATATAAGTAAATAGCTATAAAAAGATTAAAACAAATAATATTCAAATTTAAATATTTTATAAATTTGAACATTATTTGCCCTTAAAAGTACCTTATAGTTTTAATGCTTTACTATTATTAATGTTCCATTAGTCATATCGTGAACCATTCCGCCTACACACTTTGACATGAGCATCGCCTTATTTTGCAAATCTTTTTCATCATTTGCATAAAATATCGGACAACCTCCACCATTTCTCATATTTTTATCTAGTGTAACTATTGCTAGGGTATATTCATTTAGACCTATATCCATTCCCATTTTATGCACTTCCTTTCTTTCCTATTTTATAGTTTTTCAGTGATAAGTTTTTACCTTTAGAGCTTGAAAGTATTGGACATGATTTTACAGCTTCCATTACCTTATCAACATTCCTATCTATTGGTAAATAAGCAATCATTATACTTTCATCATCTTTATTTCGTCTAGGTAATGGTACAAATGCAGGTTCTCCATAATCTCCATATAAACCTAATCTCGAATATATATTGTATACTATCGCTTGTCTTTGACCCGAATCAAATAATATTCCTGCATTAGCATAATCTCTATCTTTAGGAATTATTTGTATTCCTACACCTCTATTAATATATACTTCTCTATCACTTTTTAGACCTATATTTGTTATCCCTTTTAAATCTCCCACCTTTAGTATAGATTCATTTACGAAGCTAATATCGGCAGGCATTACATCAGCTATATCTCCAATACTTTTTCTAGTAAGAAGTTTCTTAAGCATGAAAGCTAATAATAAACCACAAATTGAACTTATTATCAAACTCATGCCTTCACTTATTTTAGTTTCTTCAATAATTACATAATATAATCCTATTGTTAAAAAAGATGTAACTATGCACATATAATTTCTTACTTCATAAGTTCTAGCTATCTCTTCTATAAATGCAGCTCCTCTTTTTACAAGTTGAACTTCTTCTAAGTTTTGTAATGTATTCCTTCTATTTGCTCTTACTTGTCTAAACTGTTCTGCTGCCAAAGATAAAAATGTTATCGATGTATAAGAACGATTTATAAGAGCTGGAACTAGTAATGCTCCTAATGCCGAAGCAACAAAGGCTAATATAAGCTGAGATAGTAAAACATTTGGTTGTGTAGGGTACTGTTTTTGGTCTAAATTTAACATTATGACTCTTGATGTCATACCAATAATAACTGCAACAAAAAATACTCTATCCATTAAATCACTCCTAAAATATCTAATATAAAATGTTCACATATAAATCTACAAAGTCTTTCTAGAAAAATCACTCTGTTTTCCTTTTGATGTCTCTATGATAGGAGTGCTCTTTACTACATCTATCATTACATCTATATCCTTGAGTATTGGTACATATGGTACAACCACAGTGCTTTTTTCTAAGTTAGTTTTAGATATAGCTACAATATCAACCTCATCTACATCCTTATCTATACCCATATGAATAAATAGATTATGTATTATAGCTTGTCTTTGCCCTATATCATTTACTATCCCAAATGCACCCAAATCTCTTGGTATAATCTCTATAGCTAGACATTCATTTTTATATTTTTCTCTTGTATTCTCTAAACCTATATTAGTTATTATTACACCATTTACTTTTAAAATAGGCCCTTCAAAACTTACTTCAGCAGGAACTATATCTGCTATATCTGCTATACTATTTCGTCTTAGAAATCTTCTAAAAATTAAACCAACTAAAGCTCCTGCTATAACAGCTAGTATTGTACAATAAACAAAACTAAGGTCATATCGTTTTGAAACAGTAATATAAACTATAGAAGATACTAGTGCAGAAAAAAGACTGATATAACTTCTAGATTCATACGTAGATGCTATTTCTTCTACATAAGCATCTCCTTTTGGTACTAATTCTTCATTGTCGATATTTTTTAATGTTATTCTTTCTTGCTCTGCAAGACCTTGAAATTGTTGTATTGCTACTGCAAAAAATGTTAATGCTGCAAACTCCTTATCTATAAGTGCAGGTAATGCTATAGCACCCAATGAAGCTGAAAGTCCTGATATTATTATTTGTTCTAAATAATCTTGCGGTCTCGATGGGTATTGCTTGTCTGTAACTCTTAAAACTAATCCTCTACACAATATTCCTATAATTACTGCTACTATAAAAGAGTGTCTAAATAAATTTGCACCTAATAAGCTTTCTTCCATTTTCTCAGCTCCTTCTATTATATAGTTTGTGCAAAAAACAAAAAAAATTTCCTTCTATTTAAGGAAATTTTTTTGTAGTATTGTAACAATAAATTCGCTACCAATACCAAGTTCACTTTTTACTTTTATACATCCATTTAATGATTTGACTATATGCTTCGTTATAGCCAATCCTAAGCCCGTTCCTCCTACATCTCTACTTCTTGCTTTATCCACTCTATAGAAGCGTTCAAAGATACGTTCTACATCTTCTTTTGGTATTCCAACGCCATTATCTATAACTTTGATTATTATTTTTTCTTCATCTTTTAAAACTACAACTTGTACAATACCATTATCTTGAGTGTATTTTATAGCATTATCAACTAAATTTAAAAACACTTGTTTGATATAATCTCTATTAGAAAGTATGTTTATTGATTTATCATCACATTTATATAAAACTTCTATATTTTTTTCACTAGCTGAACGTTGAGTTATTTCATATACTTCTCTAAATACATCATATATTACAACATCTTCCATTAGAAGAGTATCTTTATTTTCTACAAATGATAATAATAATATGTCATCAATCAATCTTTTTAATCTGTCTGATTCACTTTCTATTATTTCCAAAAACCTATTTCTAGTATTTACATCTATATTTTCATTGGATTTTAACGTTTCAACAAATCCACTTATAGATGTAAGTGGTGTTTTAAGTTCATGACTTACATTAGCAACAAAATCACTTCTCATATTTTCAAGCTTCACCTTTTTAGTAATATCTTCTATGTTTACTATTGAGCCAATTATTACATTATTAGTATTTTGAAGATAAACTGGGTCCACTTTTATTTTGTATACTATATCATCTTTAGTAGTAATCTTTGCAGTTTCATTTTCTTTAGAACCTATAAATTGAAGTATCTGCTTTAATATTTCTTCTTCTTTTATTACAGCATTGATATTATGACCTTCAACTAGTTTGTTTGGTTCGCTCTTTATCATTTCTTTAGCTTCATCATTTATCAATAATATGTTTCCATTTACATCTATAGCTAAAATTCCATGAGATATACTTTTTAATATAGACCTTAATTGTAAATGTTTATATCGCACTTCTTCTAATGTATCATCCATGTTTTTTATCATATGATTAAAATTTCTGGCTAATTCTCCTAGTTCTCCTTTAGCTGATATATTCAGCCTAGCATGAAACTCTTTGTTACTTACTTTTTTTGAAACGTATATAAACTCTTTTAAATATTTTCTTAGTGTTATTGTGTATCTTACAGACAATATCACAATGGCTATAGACAACATAACAATAAAAAAATATATGTTCTTTAATTCTTCCACAAGATAACACTCCTAAAATATAACTTTTTCTAATCTATTTTGTATCCTACACCTCTTATAGTTTCTATATATTTTTCTGATTTATCTTCATCTTCTATTTTTTTTCTTAAATATCTTATATGGACGTCTACTGTTCTAGTTTCTCCATAGTATTCATAGCCCCATATTTTATCTAAAAGATAGTTTCTTGAAAGTACCTTACCTTTATTCTGAATTAATAATTTTAACAGTTCAAACTCTTTAAGTGTTAACTCTATCTTTTCAGAACCTTTAGTAACTTCATGTTTTGATAAATCTAGTTTTAAATTACCTGTGGTAAGTATATTATTTTCTTCACCTGTACTAGTTAAGTTATATCTTCTTAAAACAGAGCTAACTCTAGCTAACAATTCTTTTATACTAAATGGCTTGGTTATATAATCATCAGCACCTACTTCAAGACCTTCAACCTTGTCATTTTCCATATTTTTAGCAGTAAGCATTATAACAGGAATATTTTTCAAGTCTTTATCACTTCTTATTTTTCTAAGTACTTCTATTCCACTTATATTTGGTAGCATCCAATCTAAAAGTATTAAATCTGGTTTAACTTCCTTAGCTTTTATAAATCCATCAAATCCATCATATGAATAACTAACTTCGTAGTTTGACACCTCCAAATTGAATTTTAATAGCTCAACTATATGCATTTCATCGTCTATAACAAGCACTTTAGTATTCATTAAAAAGCTCCTCTCTATTTTATCTGTAGTACCGTTCCTATTCGTTCTGATGCCTTATTATGTTTTCTATAAGAGTGGAATTCATCTGCTCTACAACTAGTGCATAGATTTAAATTTATTATATTTTCTTCTTTGACTCCACTACATCTCAGCATATACTCATTAATTTTCCATAAATCTAAATAGTAACTTCCCTCTTTTATTATATAGAACTTTTCATCATTATTTGTAAGAATTGTGTTAAATTTTTCTACTAAATCCTCAGACACTTCATAACAACAAGGTCCAATTGATGGTCCAATTATACATATCAAATCTTCAGGAACTGTTTTATAGGTCTCAGACATCAATTTTATTGTTTTGTGACCTATATTACTAAAAGTACCTTTCCAGCCCGCATGTGCTAGTCCTATGGCTTTATTTTTAGCATCTATAATTGATATGGGTACGCAATCTGCTGTAAACAATAAAAGTGGTACTTTCTCTAAGTTTGTTATAAGTGCATCGCCTTCTATTTTTTGTCCTATATTCTCTCTGTTAACTATGTTAACTATGTCTGAATGTATTTGAGAATTACTAGTTAAATTTTCAAACATTAAATTGCATTCCTTACAAACCCTTAACATGTCTTCTTTACTTTTTGCATCTATATTTTTGCAAGTTATAATTAGATTTATAGAATTTAATTTTTCATCAATTTCTTTACAGTTGCTACTTAAGTTAACATACTCTTTAATATCTTCTACACTTTTTAGATTTATATAATCTTTCATCATTTATCTCCTTTTTCTATTAGTATACTTTTAAGTTCGTTTACAAAAGTATTTATATCTTTAAATTGTCTATACACAGAAGCAAATCTTACATAGGCGACTTCATCTAAATCTTTCAATTTATCCATTACCATTTCACCAATTTTTTTGGTTTCGATTTCTTCTATAAAACATTTATTTATTTCATTTTCAATATGTACAACTATATTCTCAATATCTTCAACAGATACAGGTCTTTTCTCACATGCCTTTAATAGTCCGTATTTTATTTTTTCTCTATCAAAATATTCTCTACTATTATCTTTTTTAATAACCATTAAAGGAGTAGTTTCTATTTTCTCATAAGTAGTAAATCTCTTTTTACATAATTCACATTCACGTCTTCTTCTAATAGATTTTAAATCTGTATGTCTAGAATCTATTACCTTTGATTCTTTATAATTACAATAAGGACATTGCATCTGTATTCCTCCTTCGTTTAGCTATATATCAAATTCATCTAAGCTTAATTCTGAACCTATATTTACTATTATTGTATCACAACCTATTTTAAGTATATCATTCCAAAATATAACTTCTTCATCCCCTCCTCTTGAAAAAAAACTTCTACTTCCATCTCCAAAAATGGTAAATGAGACTACCTTACCCTCATGGATATCCATATCTATGTCGATTATGAAACCCATCCTTTTTCCATTTTTTACATTTATAATTTCTTTTTCCATTATATCAGAAACTCTAATCATATTATACTCACCCTTTCTTTAAAAATAAATATGTATTTGGATAAAAAAAAATGACCTATATAGGTCATTTAAATTTAAAATTATGTTTACATTCCATGGATTACTTATACATACTTTCTCATATTTTTTAAAGCATTTTTTTCAATTCTTGATACTTGTGCTTGAGATATACCGATTTCATCAGCAACTTCTATCTGAGTTCTTCCTTTGTAAAATCTTAAATCTAATACCAACTTTTCTCTACTATTTAATTTTTTAATAGCTTCCTTAAGTGATATTTCTTGCAACCAGTTTTCATCAGTATCTTTTTTGTCTTGAACCTGATCCATTACAAATATCGCATCTCCATTATCTTGATATACTGGGTCAAATAAAGATATTGGGTCTTGTATAGCATCAAGTGCCATTACAACTGACTCTACTTCTAATTCTAATTCTTTTGCTATTTCTGATACTGTTGGTTCTTTTGAATTTGTTCTAATTAATCTTTCTCTGACTTGTAGTGCCTTATATGCTATATCTTTTAATGATCTACTTACTCTGATTGGATTATTATCTCTTAAGTATCTTCTAATTTCTCCTATAATCATAGGAACAGCATAAGTTGAAAATCTGACATTTTGACTTAAATCAAAATTATCTATAGCTTTTATAAGACCAATACAACCTATTTGAAATAAATCGTCTATATTTTCTCCTCTGTTGTTAAATTTTTTTATTACACTCAAGACTAACCTTAAATTTCCTCTTACAAATTGTTGTCTGGCTTCTTCATCACCACTTTTTATTTGTAATAAAAGTTCCTTCATTTGCTTATTTTTAAGAACTGGAAGTTCAGATGTATTAACACCACATATTTCAACCTTATTAACTTGCATACATTTCAGTCCTCTCTCAAAAAGTATTCATCTATTGAAATTATTTACATTTCCAATTTTTTTATACTTTTTAAGAAGAATTAATTTAGCATTATACAAATTTTTTCATTTCTTTTTGTAACCTTGAAATTATTTTCTTTTCAAGTCTAGATATGTAGGATTGAGATATTCCAAGCATTCCAGCAACTTCTTTTTGTGTTTTTTCAATACCTTTATCTATAAGTCCAAACCTTAATTCCATAATTTGCTTTTCTCTGTCACTTAATCTGTCAAGTGCCATAACTAATAAATCTCTATCTATCTCTTCTTCTATTATTTTATATATTTCATCATTTTCTGTACCTAAAACATCTGATAATAAAAGTTCGTTTCCATCTAAGTCTATATTTAAAGGTTCATCAAAAGATACCTCTGTTTTCTTTTTATTATTTTTTCTTAGATACATTAGTATTTCATTTTCTATACATCTTGAAGCATAAGTTGCTAATTTTATGTTTTTATTTAATTTAAAAGTATTGACTGCCTTTATCAAACCTATAGTTCCTATAGAAATTAAATCCTCTACATCTATACCTGTATTTTCAAATTTTCTTGATATGTAGACTACTAATCTCAAATTTCTTTCTATTAAAATTGATTTTACAGTTTCATCAGTTTCTAGTTTTTGCAAAAGTTCCATTTCTTCTTCTGGTTTTAGTGGAGGAGGAAGAATATTGGCCCCTCCCATATAGTATATTCCTTTTGGCTTTATTATTTTTAATTTAATACCTAACATCGTAATAAAGCTTATGATTCTTTCTTTTAATCGTAACATCCTTTGTCCCCCTTAAATTTTTAGCTAGAATCCAGGCAATATATTTGGATTCATTATTGCCCCGTATTCTCTATCATTAAAATTTGAAATACCAAGTATTATATTTCCTATCTTTTGCTCATCTACCTCTACATAATCAGCTTTTAGACCAATTATTATGCTTGTCTTATTACTTCCAGCATGTTTATAAGGTATTATTCTAACTCTCCCTGAAGTTCTGTCATCTAAACTACATATGATTTCCTGAGCTTTTTCCATATCTATATCTTCATAGTTAATATTTAATAGATTTTCTGGAATCAATCCTTCTAACACACTTGATTTGACTATTATTACATCACTTTGACTTATTGGGTCTTTTAATAAATTTCCACTATCCACTAAAGCCTTACAGCAAAAGCTTTTTTCTAATAAGTTTATATTTATAGTCTTTGTAAGCTCTTTGATGTATTTAAGCATCTTCAAGTCTTTGTAAATGTACTTTAATAGTTCACAACTTACATAAGTACATGCAATTAAAAAAGATATTTTTAAATGGCTTATTCCTGTAAAATAAATTACAAAATAAGTACTTCCAGAAATAAAAATATTTACTAAATAAAAAACTAATGCTACATGAGCATAATCTTTTTTACTCTTAGTCCTAAATGAAATTAAAGTTATAATACTCATGATTATTATTTTAAATGGCACTGTAAATAGTATATTCATTGACGGGTATAAATAAGCAACAGAGTAGGCTCCTCCTAAACTAGCCCCCAGCAACTTATTCTTTCTAGGATTATATTTTTTAGTAAGAATAGAAGTACAACTTATAATAATATAATTTATTACTAGGTTTTCTATAACATAGTACTCAATATACACCATGTATCCCCCCTTAAAACCTTTAAACATATTATAAGATAGTATGTACAAAATTTTATGTCACTTTTGACAGTCGAATCCAAAACAAATTCTATTTAAAAATAACAATGATATATGTCTTATACTTTATGTCGTCAAAAGATATTTTTTTAGTATCAAACAAATAGGCTTTTTTGTAGAATTCAATATATCTAGGTAGAAGTTATTCAACCCTACTTTTGGAATATTTCCATAAAAAAAGACTATGCGACTTAATAATATAGCAAGTAAATCTTTTACTTGTATAAAATTAAGTTGCATAGTCTATAAATTCAAATATAAACTTAAACTATTGTGCTAATAATTCATTTGCATATTTTGCAGATTCATTTAGTGCTTGTTCTGGAGTCTTATCTCCAGCTATCATCATTTGAAGTTGTTTCCATAAGTGTTCATATATTTCTACTCCATGAGGTCCAACTGTTAATGGTCTGTACATATTTTTATCTTTTGTTACCATTTCTTCAAATCTTGGGTCTCCTTGATATTTTTCACCTTTAGCAACTGGTGCTCTTGGTATCTCTTTATGGAAAGCTTCCATTGAGTCTTTACTTAACATATATTCAAGAAGTTTAAAGCCAAGTTCTTTGTTTTTACACGCTGACATTAAAGTTAAATCATCTACTGAAGCAAAACTACCAACTGTTTTATCTTCTAATGAAGTTACATATCCCCAGTTTAAGTCTGGGAATGATTTATCAAAAGTACTTGTAGCAGCAGAAGACAGCATTATAGTAAATGCAGCTTTTCCTGGTCCAAATACACTTTCAACCATTTCATTACTGTCTTTTGATAAAGCATTATCTGGTATATATTTTTTCATATCATTTATAAAGTTAGCAGCTTTTAATCCTTCTTCATTATTAAATTTAACTGATTTTAAATCATCATTATATATATCTCCACCAGCTTGCCATAGATATGGATACCAGTTCCAGTTTAAACTACCAAACACTTTAGAACCCCAACCTTGTGCAAGACCCCATTGGTCGATTTTTCCATCTCCATCAGTATCTTTTGTTGCTTTTTCACATATTCTTTTAAAATCTTCCCATGTTTTAGGAGGTTTTTCTCCCAATTTTTCTAGTATATCTTTATTATAGTATAATACACCTGGATTAGCAGCTTCTATAGGTAAACCGTAAATTCCACCCATCATTTTTGCATTATCTAAGTATAAATAATTGTCTGAAGTTCCTGATTTTTCTAAATAAGGAGTTAAATCTTCAACTGCTCCCATTTCTATAAATTGAGGAAACATTTCTGCATACATATATCCTATATCTGGCCCCTCACCTGCACTGATTGCAGTAGCATATTTTTCTGCATAATTATCCCATGGTACTATTTGAAATTCAATTTCACAGTTATTTTCCTTTTCAAATTTCTCAAGTATTGGTTTCCATGCATCTGCATCATGATCTGTTAATGGTGCAGACCATACAACTAATTTTTCTTTGCCATCTTTTCCTTTAGATTCTTCTTTTTTTGTACATCCAGCAAGAAGTGATGTTGACAAAACAGCAACCATGGCTAAAGAAAGAATTTTTTTTAGCTTAATCATACTTAATCCCCTTTCAGACTTTAATTTCTCTTTTTCCTCAAATTTTTACAATTCAATTCAGATTTAATATTACCAAATAAAAATATCATTGTCTAATTATAAAAAACTATAACCATTTGTATAATTATCATTTTTTTCTATACTTAATAAAAAAACTTTACTTTTTTATATTTTTTTGATACTAGAATATATTTTAAGAAATAATAGATTAAAATACAAAAAATAAAAAGAAGTCTATTGACTTCTTTATAAATTTACATATTATCTTCTTCTTCTTAAGAATGTAGGTATTTCCATGCTCTCATCATCGTCTTCTTCTATTATACTCGCCTTTTTAGGAGCTTCTATCTTTTCTTCAACGACAATTTCTTCTTCTTCTATTTCTTTTACAACTTGTTTTACGGTTGTATTCAAAGAAGATCTTATACTTGATTTAGGCTTAGTATCCAAATCTAAAATCCCACCTTGTAAGCCTTCAAATCCTGTTGCGATTACTGTAATCATTATTTCATCGCCTAAATCTTCTTTTATAGAAGCACCAAATATAACATTTGCTTCTGGGTCACATGATTCCATAACTAAAGTAGATGCTTCATTAACTTCAAATAATCCTAAGTTAGGACCACCTGTAACATTAAGAAGTACTCCTTTTGCTCCTTGTATTGATGTTTCTAAAAGTGGAGATTGGATAGCTTGTCTAGCAGCATCTATAGCTCTAGTTTCTCCACTAGCACTACCTATACCCATATGAGCAAGACCTTTATCTTTCATTATAGTAGTAACATCTGCAAAGTCTAAGTTTATTAATCCTTCAACTGCTATAAGGTCAGAAATTGATTGTATACCTTGTTTTAACACATCATCTGCAACTGCAAAAGCATCCAACATTGAAGTATTCTTTTGTACTATTTGTAAAAGTCTATCATTTGGTATTGTTATAAGAGTATCTACCTTTGACTTAAGCTCAGCTATTCCACCTTCAGCATTTTTCATTCTTATTTTACCTTCAAATGCAAAAGGTTTTGTAACTACACCTACTGTAAGGATACCCATTTCTTTAGCTAAGCCTGCAACTACTGGGGCAGCTCCTGTACCAGTACCACCACCCATTCCAGCTGTAACAAATACCATATCAGCTCCTTGAAGTAGTTTTACTATTTCATCTTTACTTTCTTCAGCAGCTCTTTTTCCTACTTCTGGATTAGCTCCTGCACCAAGTCCTCTAGTTAATTTTTCTCCTATTTGAACTTTATATTCAGCCTTTGATGTATATAAAGCTTGTTTATCTGTATTTACTGATATAAATTCAACGCCTTTAAGTTGAGCTTCTACCATTCTATTGACAGCATTGTTTCCACCGCCACCTACACCTATTACTTTAATTTGTGCACATTCTTCTAATTCTACGTCAAAGTTTAGCATCATAAACCCCCTTATCTCATGATTCAAAGTTATCGTATGTATTAATTATATCATTTTCTTCTTTTATTTTGTTAACCTTTAACTAACATATTCCACAAAAACGTAAATTTTCCTTTTTAATTTTCTTACTTATATTGTCAAATATTACTCTTTAAGTATAAAATATTTTATGTATATATCAAAAGCTCTTTAATTTTTATGTTTTTTATTCATAATATTGGCAATGATATAACGTCTAATTATGGATAAATTATTAAATAGTCTCATACCAAAAACTAATACTGCTACATAATAAAGTGAAATTCCTAACTTTTCTCCTATATAAGTCAATAATATAGCCAAGATAGCATTCCCTATGAAACCAGTAACAAAAATTACATTATCATAGTTCTCTTCAAAACTGGATTTTATCGCTCCAAATATAGAATCCATTATTGCAAGAATAGCTACTGACATATATATCGAATAATCCATAGAATATGTAAATGGAATGTAGTAACCTACTACCACACCAAATGCCAATCCTCCTAACACCCATATCATAAATCTTCACCTCTTTATTTTACTTTGAAACACAACTATATTACAATCCTTTTTATTAATTTTTTTTATTTTTTCTTTATTTTTTTGTATTTTTCGTTTTATTTTGCAAATAAATCCACCTTATTTCCATTATTTTCCTGTATTTTTATATTAATTCCATATATATCCTTTAGAGATTTAGCATATGATTCTGGAGAATTTATAGCTGCACTCAATAAATCTATATCTCCTATAGCTTTTATTATAAATGGTTGTCCATATGTAGTATCGTTCACTGTAATAGTTGCTCCTGAACATTTTATCTTACTTGTTGACAATACTCTTTCTCCATTTATAGATATTGCTTTTGCACCTGCTTTTTTCAAATCATTTAAAACTCTTAGAATGTCAATATCATGTATAATCAGGTCGTTTGGATTTTGTCCATCTTTTAATTCTCTTTCACTATCCTTCATAGTAATAGTTATTCCTGGACCTGTGACAGTTGAGTAGCCACTTAACTCTTTAACTTCTTCAAGTTCTTTTTTCATTAATGTTTGAATCGATTCATTTCCATTATTTTCTGCTTGCTTATATTCATCTAAAGTATTTTTATTACTTTTAAGAGCTTCTTTTAGATTTTTTATTTCCTTATTTGTATTTTCTATTTCACTTTCAATACTTTTAGTCTGACTCAATGTTATATACACTTTATTTGGGTTCAGAGATTTTATATAAGTTGATATGAAAATGCCTAATATGAATGCTCCTAATATAATCATTTTCTTTTTCATACTATTATTTCCTCTCTACTTTTTCTGTATCACCGTGTCCATTTATTTTTACATTATCTTCTTTAGTCACTTTTACCTTTGCATTATAATACGTTTCTATTTCCCAGACAATACCGTACTTTATATTGAGCGCAGAAGCTAATGTATCAGAATCACCAATTGCCTTTATTGTAATTGGCTCCTTTATAACAGTATCATTCATATAAAGTTTATCTTCTTTCAAATACATATATGTATTTGAAACTAATCTTTGATTATTTATAGATATAGCACTTGCTTGTGCTGAATTTAATTTATTTATCATTGACAGTAATAAATCATAATTATATAGTATACTGTCATTTTTATCAAAGCTTCCTAAGGTTTTTGTAGAATTTATTTCAACTTCAATACCTTTTCCTTCTACATCTGTATATCCAGCTAAGGTTTCATATTTTTCTATTTCTGATTTAAGTATATCTTGCTCTCCTTTTTCACTTTTACCTCTATAAGTATCTATATCTTTTTTTACACTATTAATTTCTGATTGAAGATTTTCTTTTTCTTTTTTTAGAGATTTAAGTTCTTCTGTAAGTTGCTCTCCTCTCTTAAAAGTCGTCATTCCTCTATTTTCTATATTAATAATTTTTAATTGTAAACTAACGAGAACTCCCAATACAATACTTCCTATGATTATACTCTTATTTATAAATCTTTTTTTCAAAATATCACTTCCTTACAATTGTCTATCCTTCTGGACTATATACAGCTAGCTTTCCATAATTTAGATTTATAGTCCCACCATTGGTATTTTTATTTTGCAGGTCAATCAAAATTTTATTTACCCTAGATATATTATAATCTAAGTTATCATCATTAGAAAGTAAGATTTTTATATTGCTTCTCGTAAGCATATTTACATTCCCTTCTTTTTTAAAGTTTACATAATTTATTTTTCTATAAATACCTTCTTCTTTTAAATAATTTAAAGTCTTAAATACATTCTCTTTAGTTTTATAATTTTTAAATTTTATTGATTTCGTATCATCAATATTATAATCTACTTCCACTATCAAATCATTTTTGCTTTCATTAGTGCCTTTTAGTTCCTCTAATAAGTTCCCTTTTTTATCTATATAACAATAGTTATCTTCATCCTTTAATGCTGCAAAAATTTCTTTTTCCTTTAAGCTTATAATTATCTTATTTGGAAGTTTCCTTTTTATTTCTACATCTTCTATATATGGATTTTTCATAAGCTTACTTTTCATGTCTTTAAAATTGTATGCAAATATATTTTCATGTGAACTTACATTTAACTCTTTCATTATATTTGACTTGGTGACTCTTTTATTTCCAATCACATCTATCCTCTTTACATCAAATAAATCACTCCCTACAATAATACATATCCCAAAAGATAGCATAAGTATAAAAACCAAAACTATCATAACATTATTCGTATTTAGCTTCTTTCTCCTCTTCAAATACAATCAACCCCTTTGGTTAATAAATACACCTTTCGAGTTTATATTTCCTACAAAAAAAATATAATATTTAAAGTCAAATTTTCTCATTTTTTTACAAAACAATCTAATAAAACATTAAAAAAGAGGATTAAATTGATATTTCATCAAAATAAATATAAAATACCATATATTTTTTATAACTTAAAACTTGTATACACACAAATAAACCCCTAATTTAGAATAATTTAGAAAATCTAATATATTATAAATTAGGGGTAAATATCTATTTATCTTTTCTTTATTCCTATTACTTTAGCCTGACCTTCTATACTTGGAGCTGCTT
Source organism: Clostridioides sp. ZZV15-6388 (assembly GCF_020657755.1). Classification (NCBI taxonomy): domain Bacteria; kingdom Bacillati; phylum Bacillota; class Clostridia; order Peptostreptococcales; family Peptostreptococcaceae; genus Clostridioides; species Clostridioides sp. ZZV15-6388. Next base: position 33,975 of record NZ_JAGWCU010000018.1, read on the forward strand.
CTTTTTTTACTTCCTCAACAACTTTTTCTTTTTTTGGTTTTTTAGCTGTTGATTTTTGTGTTGAGTTGTATACCTTTATTATCTCATCATATATAAGGTCTATCGCCTCAGGTCTACCTATAGTTTTACTTGCATTTGCCATGTCAACTAGAAGCTCTCTATCGCCTAAAAGTTTAAATACGGCTGTATTTAGGCTTTCTGGAGTTAAGTTTTTTTCTAGAATTGCAACCCCTGCACCTTGCTTCTCTATACTCTTAGCATTGTACTCTTGATGATTTTCAGCAGTATATGCTTTAGGTATTATTATAGAAGGTTTGCCAAGAGCTGTTATTTCAGCTAGTGAAATTGCTCCTGCACTACCTATAACTAAATCACTTGCTGCAAGTGCATTTGCCATATCTTCTAAATAAGGTACTACTTTTTGGTATGGTTTAAGATTTATATTACTGATACTTTCCATAAATTCTTCATAATAGCTTTTTCCTGTTGCAAATATAAAAGCTATATCTTCATTGACCATATTCTTTATGACAAGTCTCATTGCATCATTTATTTTTCTTGAACCTCCACTACCACCATAGCAAAGTACCATTTTTTTCTCTTCACTTATCCCTAAATTTTTTCTTGCGATATTTTTTCTTGATAACAAAATTTCTTTTCTAACTGGATTTCCTGTAAAAACTAATTTTTCTTCAGCTGTCTCAGGAAATCTTTTATGTGAATCTTCAAAACTTGTAAGTACCTTTGTAACTGTTTTGGATAAAATCTTATTAGTTACTCCAGGAAAAGAATTTTGCTCATGTATTATAGCTGGTATTTTTCCCATAGACGCATTAAATAAAACAGGTCCACTGACATATCCACCAGTTCCTATGACTACATCTGGCTTAAATTTTTTAACAATTTTTCTTGATTGTTCCAATCCTTTAAAAAGCTTAAAAACTCTTTTTACATTATCGAAGTCTATTTTTCTCTTAAATCCTTGTACTGTTACAGTTTTCAATTCAAATCCATACTTAGGAACTATTTCTGATTCTATTCCCTTTTCCGTCCCAACAAACATTATCTCGGCGTCTGGATGTTCATCTCTTATTTTGTTAGCAATAGCTATAGCTGGATATACGTGTCCTCCAGTTCCACCGCCCGATAATAAAACTTTCATCAAATCATCATCTCCTGTTAATTAATTTTGACATGCTTTGAGATGTTCAACACTATACCTACGGCCCCCATAAAGATGGTGAGTGAGGTACCTCCATAACTTATAAATGGTAGTGCTACACCTGTAGCTGGCATTGATGATGTTGCAACTGCTATATTTAAAGCTGCTTGTATTCCAATTTGTGCCCCTATACCTATGACAACCATACAAGCAAATACATTAGAAGTCTTCAGCGCTATTCTTACACATCTGTAGACTAAGGCTACAAATAGCATTATAACTATTATACAACCAATTAATCCTAACTCTTCTCCTATTATAGCAAATATAAAGTCATTTTGTGGCTCTGGTATATAAAAATACTTTTGCTTACTCTTTCCTAAGCCTAAACCAAACAGTCCTCCTGAGCCTAATGCATATAAACCTTGTATTACCTGATACCCCTTACCAAGTGGGTCTTGAAATGGGTCTAAAAAAGATGTAACACGACTAAGTCTATACGGTTCAGCAATTACTAATGCAGCAAATAAAGCAGCCCCACTTCCTATCATAGCAAATACAATTTTCATATCCATCCCAGCAACAAATATCATTACAAATGTAACTAGAATTACAGTACCTGCTGTTGACAAATTTGGTTGAAGTATTATCAACGCAAAAAATATTCCTGGAACTACGAGAAGTGGTACAACACCTTTTGTCAAAGATTTTATTTTATCATAATTTTTCTCAATCAATTTTGCAGTTAATATTATTGTAGCAAACTTTGCAATTTCTGCAGGCTGAAATGTTAAAGCACCTATCCCTAACCATCTTTTTGCTCCGTTTGCTTCTATTCCCAAAGGAGTTAAAACCAACAATAATAATACTACTGCTATAGCTCCAATTGCTGTAGCATTTTTCTTCCAAAAATTATAGTCTATTCTAGATGTAATAATCATAACTATAAATCCCAGTATAGCATATATTACATTTTTCTTTAGAAAATAGTATGCATCATTATGTTTAAATGAAGATTGTATAAAACTTGCACTAAACACCATAACTATTCCTACAAATACTAAAAGCATAGTAGTATAAAATACTACTCCATCAAATTCAGTCTTCATCCTTATGTCAATTTGTTTTTTCAAATTTTCTTTAGGCATCCAACTAATCTACCTCCATTCTTCCATCTAAGTAAGTTTAGAGGTAAGAGATTATTTTAAATTGTTTACATTATCTTTGAAGTCTTTTCCTCTTACTTCAAAACTTTCATACATATCCCAACTTGCACAAGCTGGTGAAAGAAGCACTATATCTCCATTTTTTGAAATCTCATGAGAAGTCTTAACTGCTTCCTCCATATCTTTTACTATATGTATGTCATTAAATCCTTTATTTTTAGCACAACTTTCTATCTTTGGTGCAGTTTCTCCTAATAAGATTAATGATTTAACATATGACTTTGCAATTTCAAGAAGTTCATCAAAGTTGCTTCCCTTATCCATTCCTCCTGCTATAAGCACTATAGGTCTATTATAAGACTGTACAGCTTTTATAGTAGAGTCTGGATTAGTTCCCTTTGAATCATTTACATACATTACATTATCTAAGTTTCTTACAAACTCTTGTCTGTGTTCAACTCCTTTAAATGTCATCAATACATCTTTTATTACTTCTAAATCTACTTTACAAACATATGCGATTGCTATTGCTGCCATACAATTTTCTAAATTATGGCCTCCAGGCAAACTTACATCATCTTTATTTAGAAACTTAATCTTATCCTCTATATCTATTATTATGTCATTATTTTCTAAATATACTCCTCCATTTACTCTATGAGTTCTTGAAAAGTAAATTATTTTGGCATTACATTTATCAGATAGACCTCTCACTATTTCATCATCATAATTTAATACACAAAAATCTTCAGCATTTTGATTCATAAATATTTTTGATTTAGCTTCTATGTACTTTTCCATAGTATGATGTCTATTTAAATGATCTTCTGTAATGTTTAATATTGCACTTACTTTAGGTCTAAATTCATCCACACTTTCAAGTTGGAAACTACTCAGTTCAGTTACAAGTATAGATTCTTCATTTGAAGTTTCTATAGTATCTATTACAGGATTCCCTATATTACCAACTACATATGTATCTTTTTTGGCACTTGAAAAAATTTCTCCTACTAAGCTAGTTGTAGTTGTCTTACCATTTGTACCTGTAATCCCTATAAAAGTTGGATTATTTGACAATTTAAAAGCTAATTCTACCTCACCAATTATACACTTGCCTGAATTCTTTAGTTCCAAAATAAATGGCAGGTCTAATGGTACCCCTGGAGATACTACAACCATATCTACATCGTCTACATCCTCTGGATGGCATCCTAATATGTATTCTATGTCATTTATAGATTTTAATTCATCAAGTATGTTTTTTAATTTATTTTCATCTTTAATATCATTTACAATTATACTTGCTCCTAATTTATCTAAATGTTTAATTGTAGATATACCAGTTTTTGCAAGCCCTACTAATAAAACTTTTTTTCCACTTAAGTCCATTTTTTATTCCCCCTAGGCCTAAAATACTGCTATTATACTTATCCAAGCTAAAACAACTGTAATAATCCAAAAAACAAATACAACTCTTGTTTCTGGCCAGCCACATTGTTCAAAATGATGGTGTATTGGAGCCATCTTAAAGAATCTCTTTCTAGTTGCTTTAAAATATCCAACTTGAATTAAAACTGATAGAGCTTCTGCAAAATAAATACCTCCAATTATAGGTATTATAAGCACAGAATTAGTTAAAACTGAAAATGCTACAACCGCACCTCCTAGTGCCATTGAACCTGTATCTCCCATAAACACTCTAGCTGGATATGAATTAAATCCTAAAAAGCCTAGACATGCTCCAACAGTTGCTGCTGCCAAAACTGCAACTTCTGTATTACCTGCAACTGAACTTGCAAACAACATAAAAAATACAGAAACAACTAAAGTCACTCCTGATGCTAGACCATCTAGACCATCAGTTAAATTTACAGCATTTACTATTGCTACTATTATAAACATCATTATTGGTATATATAGTATCCCAACATTTATTACAAAATCTGTAAATGGTATCATAAGTTGCGAAGCACTTGATGATGACGTATACTGATAAAAAGCAACATAAAAAGATAATGCAACTTGAAGGATTATTTTTTGATATGCTTTTAGTCCAAGTGACCTTTTTAGCTTTATTTTTATAAAGTCATCTAAAAAACCAATAAAACCAAAACCAGCAATACATATAAGACCTACTGCCATGTCATGACTAACTTTTACTCTTGTAAGTCCAGTTATTAGAATTGCAACAATCATTATAATTCCACCCATAGTAGGTGTTCCATTCTTAGCTAGATGTGTTTGAGGTCCATCATCTCTAACTGTCTGACCAAATTTAAATTTCCTAAGCATTGGTATAAATATTGGTCCTATTATAATTACTATCAAAAACGCAATCAATGCGGTGTACGTAAGCTCTGTTATTCCTAACATCATAAAACTCCTCTCCCTTGTCAATCAACTCATTAGTTTAAGCTTATTTATTTAGATATTCAACTATTTTTTCTAATTTCATGCCTCTTGAGCCTTTCACTAAAATAGTGTCTCCTGTTTTTATTAATTCATCTAATTGATTAAATACATCATCTCTATTTTTAAAGTGATATATATTGGATGAATCGAATCCTAATCGTTTTGCTTCGTCTCCAATAAACACTGAATTTTCACCTATAGTTATTATAATATCAGTATTATTCATAGATGATTTTCCAACTAATCTATGACCATACTCTGAAATTTCACCCATCTCAAGCATATCTCCAAGTATTGCTACTTTTCTACCTTTATATCTTCCAAGTATTTTTAAGGCTGCTTCCATAGAATCTGGACTGGCATTATATGAGTCATTAATTATTGTTAATCTTTCATTTTTTATTATGTCTAATCTCATTTTTGTCCCTTTGAAGTTTTTTAAACCTGTTTTTATATACTCCAAAGAAATATTTAAACTCATGCCAACTAATATAGCTGACATAGCATTATATATATTATGCTCTCCTATTGTTGGTATAAATATTTCCTCTTTTTTTCCATTTATGACACACGTAAATGTCAAACTACCTTCTTCCATAGTATAATCTTCACAATAAATGTCATTATCTTTATTAAATCCAAATGTTTTTAACTTATATATGTGCTCTTTTTCTTTTAGTGTAGATAAAAATTTATCATCACCATTCACAATCAAGGTATTTGTATCATCAAAGTTTGAAGCAATCTCCAGCTTTGCCTTTAAAATCCCTTCTTGTGAACCTAGGTTTTCTATGTGCGATAATCCTATATTTGATATGACTGCAATTTTAGGATTTACTATGTCCACCAAATACTTTATTTCATTAAATCCAGACATTCCCATTTCTATTACAGCACACTCATGTTCTTTATTTAAATTAAACAAAGTCAAAGGAACCCCAAAATGATTATTTAGGTTCTTTTCATTTTTCAAGATGTTTAATTTTGCAGAAATAGCTGCATATATCATATCTCTAGTAGTTGTTTTCCCTACACTACCTGTAACACCTATAAATGGAATGTCAAATTTTTCTTTATAGTATCTGGAAATATTTCCTAGAGCCAAAGTTGTATCTTTTACCTCTATTAAATTTATATCCGAACTTTCTAATTTTATTCCATTACTTTCATTTTTTATAAAAGTTTTACATCCACTATCATAGGCAGACTTTATAAATGTATGCCCATCTAAATTTTCTCCAACTATGGCTACAAATGCATTTTGTGCCTTTGCTTCCCTGCTATCTATAACTATATCACTTACACAGTCATTATAATCTCCATATATTAACTTTCCATTAGTTGCAAGTACTAACTCCTTTATTGTTAAGCACTCCATTCTCAAACTCCTCCTTATAAAACATTAGCTATATTATCTTAGCAACAAAAGGCAATGTATACCGTTACATATACATTGCCTACGATAACTCTTAACTTTATAATTATATACTATATTTCTGTTTTTTTGAAGATGTTTATGGATATATGTTAATTATCTGTTACTTTTTAGTTTTCAAAATATAGTGTTATACTTGAATCTTCATTAACTTTTATTCCAGGTTTTGGAAAAACATCCTTTACTTTTGTATCCTTTGGAATTTCTATATCTGTATCTAAATTTGGTTTTAACTTCGCATCTTCTAGTGCTTTCACTGCATCTCCAATTTTTAAATTTCTTACATCTGGTACTTTGACTTGTTTCTTTTCATATTCAGCTTTTTCTTCTTCTTTATATACTGGTTTAACCCCTAAATATTTTAGAGAATCATTCATTATTTCTTTTACTATAGGTCCTGCTGTAGTACTACCAAATGCACTTACTCCTGTTGGCTCATCAACAATAGCAAGAACTACAATTTGTGGGTCATCACAAGGTGCTATTCCCACGAATGAACATATATATTTTCCTTGAGCATATTTACCATCTATAACCTTTTGAGCTGTACCTGTTTTCCCACCTAGTCTATATCCTGGTATATATGCAATTTTTCCTCCACCATCAGTTACAACTGACTCTGCAATTTCTAACATTTTTTTGGATGTTTCTTTAGATATAACATTTCTTACTTTTTTTGGTTTTACTGTCTCAGTTATATTACCTTTATTGTCAGTATAAGATTTTACTACTCTTGGTTGCATTAAATCTCCACCATTTGCTATTGATGATATAGCTGTTATAAGTTGTATTGGAGTTACTGATATGGATTGACCAAATGATATTGTAGCTAACTCGACTGGACCTACATTTTTTTCATTATATAATATCCCCTTAGCTTCTCCTGGTAAATCTATACCTGTCTTATTCATAAGACCAAAAGATTCTATATAATCATACATTTTACCAACACCTAATCTACTTCCTAATTCAACAAACACAGGGTTACAAGAATTTTGTACTGCTTGTTTAAACTCTTGTGTTCCATGAGGTCTATAGTGTCTCCAACATTTAATCTTTCTTCCTCCTACAGTTACACTACCTGTACATGTGAATTTCTCACCATCTTTTATTACTCCTTCTTCAAGAGCACTAGAAGATGTAATAAGTTTAAATGTAGAACCTGGTTCATATGTATCACTTACTGCTGGATTTCTCCACATTTGATAATAGCCCTTTATTTTGTCTTTATCGCTATATTTTTCAAGTTCTTCTTGATAATATGGATATATTGGTGTTCTTGAGTCGTTAGGGTCATAATCTGGTTTTGATGCTAAAGCAAGTATATCACCAGTTTTAGGATTCATTGCTATTGCAGTGACTTTCTTTGCATTGTTTATTTCATAAGCCTTTTGTACTGCTTTTTCAGTATAATGTTGGATTACTTCATCTATAGACAATACAAGACCATTCCCTTGAACAGGTTCATAATATTTTTCCATACCTTGTGGAATTTCTCTACCTGAAGCATCAGTACTTACTATTAGTTTTCCAGCTTTCCCTTTTAATTTTTTATCATATTGCATCTCTATACCAGATATCCCTGTTGCATCTGAAGAAGTATGACCTATTACATATGGTGCAAAATTTCCATAAGGATAATATCTTTGATTGTCTTCTGCTACCCATATTCCACCTAATTTAGCATCCCTTATTTGACTTGCCTTATCATCATCTATCCATCTTTTGACCTTTACAAGAGCCATATTTTTTTTACTTATTAGAGAATAAATATCTTTATAGTCTTCGTCCAAAATTTCAGCAACTTTTTCAGCCGCTTCTTTTTTATCTTCAACTTCTACAGGTTTGCACCAAACTGTATATTTAGTTACACTTACTGCCAATTCTTTCATATTTCTATCATATATAGTTCCTCTTTTAGGCTCTATAGGTATATCTCTTGTTTGTTGTTCTAATGCTTTTGTGCTCAACCAATTACCTTTCATAAGTTGTAAGTATCCAGTCCTAATAACAAGGCAAAAAAACAGTGCACATGCTAAAACAAGAACAAGTACCAGTCTTTTTTTGCTTATCCTTTTTACTTTTCTCAAACCTATTCCCCCTAGTTATCCACATTTATATACTTTATTTGTCCATCTTTTGGATAGTCCATATTGAGCAATTCCTTTGCTTTTAACTCAATTTCTTTTATTGATGTTTTTTCAGTTTCTTTTGCCTTTAGTTCCTCTAATACTATCTCTTTTTTTCTTAAATCTTTTTGTAAATAATAAATATCATATTTCATTTCTGAAATTTTTGAATAACCACATAGATTCAATATTATTACTACGAAAGTTGTAATCAATAAAATACATTTAGCCCCTATTTTTTTATTAATTCTCTTTTTATAATTATTCTTTTTTTTATTTTTATATTCATTTAGATTATGTATTTTATAATTTTTTTTCAAATTATCACCCCGATAATATAGATTTTTAGATTTTCCTCTATACTATATTTGTTATTAATCATATCTCTTCCTTTAAAATTTCATCGCTAAATTAATACACTATTACACAATCTATTTGTAATTTTTTCTATACACAACAAAAAATCTATAGATTCACTAATTCTTGAATATCGAACCTATAGATTATACACTAATTTTTATTTATTTTTATCACTATATATTTTCTTTAACATATAAATCAATACACTTAAAGCAAATAATATTAAGAGTCCTGTCATCATGACTTTAGCTCCACCAGTCAACATCCCACCAACATAAGAATATACAATGGTTGCTGGTAATTGTCCTACCCCAGTAGCTATAAAGAAAGATATAAAACTCATAGATGTTAGACCTGCTGCATAACTCACAAGGTCAAAAGATATAAAAGGAAGCAATCTTGCAATTAAAATTGTATGTTTTCCATATTTATCAAAAAAACCATCTATACTTTCTAGTGCAAATTTACTTGTAAGTTTTGCAACTACATCTCTACCTAAAAATCTCCCAATTACAAAACAGATTGCAGCACCTGCCATTGCACTAACCCATGACAGTATAGCACCATTTACCCATCCAAATAAGGCTGCATTTGCAAAAGTAATTAAAAATGCAGGAAGAGGTGCAGCTATTGATTGTAATATCATAAGTGCAAATGATATTATTGGTGCCCAAACTCCAAATGATAGTATGTACTCCTTAATTGCATCTAAATTTAACATACTCAGATAAAATATCATCTGATTTACCATTTTTTTAACAGGAGGTATAAAAAAGTAAATAGCAAGTACCCCCAATATAATACAAATTTTTATTAATAATTTTTTATGCTTATTCTCTATTTTTCTTCACTCCTAATATCTATTTTAGTTATATTATAACAGAAAATATTTTTCTATATTGTCGATTATATCATAGTTGTTTTCTATTCTAATAAAAACTATAATAGGTTTTAACTATCATTAAGAAGTTTATTATTTTATTACATAGCTAGCCCTTACTCTCAAACTATATAAATTATATTTTTTCAGCTACTCTCAATTTAGCACTTCTTGAACGTGGATTTACTTCTATTTCTTCAGCACTAGGTAATATTGGTTTTCTAGTTATTATTTTTACTTCAGATTCTTTGTCACATTGACATATTGGTAAATGTTGTGGACATATACAATCTGATGCAAGATATTTAAATGCATTTTTCACTATTCTATCTTCTAACGAATGAAATGTTATTATACAAATTCTACCCCCTTCATTCATTATAGAAGAAGCATCATTTATCATCTTTGTAATTACTCCAAGTTCATTATTTACTTCTATTCGTATAGCCTGAAAAGTCCTTTTAGCTGGATGAGGCCCATCTATTCTAGCTTTTTTAGGAATAGCTTTTTTAATTGTATCAACCAATTCACCTGTGGTTTCTATTGGTTTATTCACTCTTTCCTCAACTATAAATTTAGCTATACGTTTAGCCCAGTTATCTTCACCATAATCTTTAATTATCTTAGCTAGTTCATCTTCTGAATAAGTGTTTACAACATCATATGCTGAAAATTCACACCTAACATCCATCCTCATATCAAGTGGTGCATCTTGCATATAAGAAAATCCTCTCTCAGCTTCATCAAGTTGATGAGAGGAAACTCCTAAATCTGCTAATACACCATCTATCTTATAAACTCCTATTTTTTCCAATTCTTCTTTTATATTTTCAAAATTGCTATGAACAAATTTTACTCTGTTTTCATATTCACTTAGTCTTTCTCTCGCTGTATTTATAGCATTTTTATCTTGGTCAAACCCTATAAACAATCCTTTATCTGATAAATTTTTTACTATCTCTTTGGAATGTCCTGCACCCCCCATAGTACAGTCAACATATACTCCATCTGGTTTTATCTTTAAATTTTCTATACATTCATTTAAAAGAACTGATACATGATGAAATTCCATAACTACCTCCTTTAAACTCACTATTTAAATTATTTTTCAATACTGTTGTTTTTATTTCTCTTTGATAAATAAATATGTGCTATTATACCACCAACAACTCCAACTAAACTTATCACTTGAGCCATTCTAAGTGGCCCTAACATTAAACTATCTGTTCTTAATCCTTCTATAAAAAATCTTCCTATTGAATACAGGGTTATATAAGTTACTATAACCTGCCCTTCGTATTTTTTATTCTTTCTAAACAATAATAAAACTATAAATATTCCAAAATCCCATATAGACTCATATAGAAAAGTTGGATGAACCTTTACTCCATCAACCATTATTCCCCATGGTAAATTAGTTGTACCTCCATGAGCTTCTCCATTAATAAAGTTTCCCCATCTTCCTATAGCTTGTGCTAAAGGCATTCCAAGTATGACAGTATCAGCCATTTTTAAGAAATTAATATTTTTAACCTTAGTGTATATGTAACCAGCTAAGATTCCACCTATTAATCCTCCATGTATAGCAAGTCCACCACCTCTAAAATTAAGGATTTGAGATAGATTTTGAGCGTAATAACTCCAATTAAATATAACATAATATATTCTTGCACATATTAATCCAACAGGAATTGCTATGATAGCTATATTTAATACATCATCTTCTTTAAGTCCTACTCTTTTTGACTCTTTTATTGCTATTAAAGTTCCCAAAATCATACCACTAGCCATAAGTATTCCATACCACATTATGTCTATCCCAAACAGTGTAAATGCAACTCTATCCATAACTCCACCTCTTTATCTTAATTAAAATATTTCCAAAGCAATACACCATGTTTATAATTAATTGTAATTATACTAAATTATGATAACATATTAATGTTAATTCTACAAAACATATTGATGTTGATTCTACAAATACTAAAAATATATTATACACATCATCACAATAAAATCATTCATAAATTATTTGTAATCAAAGAAATTGGTGTATAATATACACCAATCTCTCTATAAATTTTTATCAATAATATTTAATTTTTACTAACTTAATTTATATAAGTATATTCAACAAGCTCACTTGCTATCTAAATAAAATAAGTATCAAAATTAACTATTTGGCATTTAGCTACTCATTGTAATGTTCAAATTTTCTACTTAGGTTCTACAATAGAAATAACACAATACTCTTCTTTAAAGTGTTCTTTTAATCTTTCTTCAATTTCCTCAAAAGTAACATCTTTAATAATATCTAAATAATCCAAAATATTTATCTCTTTAAATGTATAAGATATAAAACTATTTCCTATAAAGTTTATAGAATCAAAACACTTAATAAATGAACCAATTTTTTTCTTTTTAGTTCTTTCAAATTCCTCTTTAGATAATCCTTCTTTTTTAGCTTTTTCTATATATTCAAGAATTATCTCTTTTACTTTTTTAGGTTCCTTAGAATCTCCAGCAATTACACTAAAAGCATAGTCTACTTGAGATGAAAATCCAGCTCCAAAATTTTCATTTATCAGACCTTGCATATACAAATCTTCATAAAGTTTGCTACCCTTTTTAAATAACATACCTACAAGTATGTCAGTTACAATTTCTTTACGTAAAAGTTCTTTTCCTTTTATACCTACATTATTATCTTTAAAACCTATGTTAAACATAGGTATAGATATAGGAAACTTTTCTATAACTTCTTTTTCCTTTACATTTGCTGGTTCTTCAGGATAAAATCTTTCTATATTCTTAGAAAGCTTATCTACATCATAATTATTTGCTTTTTTAGTTACATCTATGACTTTTTCTACATCTAAATCACCAACAACAAACAAAGCCATATTTCCTGGATTGTAGAAAGTATTATAGCATTTATACAGTTCTTCCTTAGTTATCTTATATATACTATCTACTGTACCAGCTATATCAATTCTAGCAGGATAATTTACATACATAGCCTTTAGACAATTAAAATATACATTCCAGTCTGGGTCATCATTGTACATTTTTATCTCTTGTGCTATTATACCTTTTTCCTTTTCAACATTTTCATCTGTAAAATAAGGTGTTTGAACATAATCAATTAAGTGTTCTAAACTCTCATAAAAATTTTCAGTAGCTGAAAATAAGTATGCTGTCATTGTAAAATTAGTAAATGCATTTGCACTTACACCCAATTTAGAAAACTTTTCAAATGCATCTCCTCCATCAGGTTGTTCAAACATCTTATGCTCTAGAAAATGTGCAATTCCTTCATTTACTCTAATCTTTTTATCTTCTCCTATTGGAACAAATTCTAAGTCATTTGAACCATAATTAGTAGCTAAAATAGCATATTTTTTTGTGAAGCCTCTCTTTGGCATAAAGTATACATCTAAGCCATTTTGTAATTTTTCATAATAAACTTCTTCTCTTAATATATCATTAACTATTTTTTCCATAGACATCTCCTCCATTAATTTCTTAAAAAGTATACAGTATCAAGTTCTATATCTTTTACAGCTTCGACTATATCTTTTTTAGTAACTTTTTCTATACTATATATTATGTCTTCTACTTCAGAATTTGTCTTTGCCATAGACTGAGAAAAAGCAAAATCAGACATTCCACCTATATTATCTGTTATAGACTTCATAGAGTTAACTAAAGCAAGCTTACTATTTTCTAACTCTTCATCAGATATATCTCCTGCTTTTAGACTTTCTAATTGTTCTTTTATTAATTTTACAGCTTTATCATAATCTTTAGTTTCTATTCCAGATGATATAAGCATAATGCTTTTATACTTCTCTATTGAAGAGAAAATATAATAGCATAAGCTTTCCTTTTCTCTTACATTCACAAATAGTTTAGAGTGTGGCCCACCACCTAATACATTACTTCCGACCACAAGAGCATAGTATTTATCATTATCTACATAATCTACATTTGCTCTATACCCCATAACTAACTTACCTTGAGTTATTTCCATTTTTTCGTCTACTACTTTTACTTCATCTACATGTTTTATGAAATCTTCTTTTGGTATATCTATAATATCTTCTCTTTCGAATTTTAAATTCTTGCTTATTATGTCTACAACCTTATCTTCATCAAAATCACCTTCTACAACTATGTCTATTGGAGATGTTTTAAGTATATTTCTATAATGTTCATATAGGTCTTTTGATGTTATATTATCTATTTCATCTTCATAACCAAACTCACTTATACTGTATTTTTCATTTTCACACATAGCTTCTATACATTTATCTTGTGCATATTCTTTTTTATCATTTATTATTGATTGTATCTTATCTCTTAAATTTTCTTTTTCAATATTTAAATATTCTTCTTTAAATCCACCATCCACAACAAGTGTATTATTTATTACTTCATTAAAAAATTCTACTACTTCTTCAAATATGTTTTCATCTAAATACTTTTCACTTATATTAATTATTTTAAAACTTAGTACTTGACGCTCTCCACGCTTTACAGCATCAGCTCCCATAGATGAACCATATAAATCATCTAGTTTATTGGATATTGCTCTAGCACTAGGATATTTTTCACTTCCGCTTGCTATTATTGATGGTATCAAAGCATTTTTTGTAGTTTCTTTTTTATCCAACAATCTCTGAACATACAAACTTATAAGATTTGATTTAAACTTTTCTGTTTTTATCAAAGTTAGATTAATATTATTACCCAAATTTATTATTTTCTTAGTATTAACCATATGTACCTCCTATTTTTTATTTAAACATCAATTTTAAAATTGAAATTTATTCATTTTTGATTGTATATACTTATATATAAAAACCTTCTATTTAATTATATCCTTTTTATTATTTTCTAAAAGTAATATTTTTATTTAAAAATTATTTAGACCATTCTGCTTTAAAGTCTAGTTTACAAGCTTCATATATATGATGTATAATCAATATGTATGTCTATAATTAAAACAATTTTACAATCCTATAGATTGATTGTTTAAAGTTATATAAAGAATATAAAAAGAATAAGAGAGAGGACGATTAATATGAAATTAGGTATAGTTGGTTTACCAAATGTAGGTAAAAGCACACTATTTAACGCAATAACTCAAGCAGGTGCAGAATCTGCAAATTACCCTTTTTGTACAATAGACCCAAATGTTGGAGTTGTATCTGTTCCAGATGAAAGATTAGATAAACTAAAAGAATTGTACAACTCTGAAAAAATAGTTCCTACTGCCATAGAATTTTGTGACATAGCTGGTTTAGTTAGAGGGGCTTCTAAAGGAGAAGGCTTAGGAAATAAATTTTTATCACATATAAGAGAAGTTGATGCAATCGTACATGTTGTCAGATGTTTTGAAGATGAAAATGTTATACATGTAGATGGTTCTGTTGAACCACTTCGCGATATAGAAACTATAAATTTAGAATTAATTTTCTCTGACATAGAGATTCTTGAAAGAAGAATTCATAAAACTCAAAAAGCCGCTAAAGCTGATAAAACTTTAGGTTCTGAACTTGATTTATTAAATTCAGTCATGGCTACTCTAGAAAATAGTAAGTGTGTAAGAACTATGCAATTTACAGAAGATGAACAAAGCTTTGTAAATTCATTAGATTTACTTACATCTAAACCTGTAATATACGCTGCAAATGTATCAGAAGATGATTTAGCAGATGACGGAGAGAGTAATAAGTATGTTCAACAGGTTAAGGTATTTGCAGAATCAGAAGATGCTGAAGTTGTTGTTGTATGTGCACAAATAGAAGCAGAAATTTCTGAACTTGATTCTGCTGAAGAAAAGAAAGAATTTTTAGAAACACTAGGGCTTGAACAATCAGGGCTTGATAAACTTATAAAATCATCTTATGCCTTACTTGGTCTAATTTCATTCTTAACAGCTGGTCCAAAAGAGGTTAGAGCATGGACTATAAAGCTTGGAAGTAAAGCACCTCAAGCAGGAGGGAAAATACATTCTGACATAGAAAGAGGATTTATCAGAGCTGAAACAATTGCTTTTAATGATTTAGTTGAACATGGTACTATGGCAGCTGCTAAAGAAAAAGGATTAGTTAAATTAGAAGGTAAAGAATACATAGTTAAAGATGGAGATGTAATATTATTTAGATTTAATGTTTAAAATGTTTATTTATCTACAATCTTAACTATTGTATTGTAATAAAGAAATTAGAATAATAGAAATTTCTATTATATTATAATAGCTATTCAGATTTTATAAAAAAGAGAGTTTTTCTAAATGATTTTTGAAAATCATAATAGAAACTCTCTTTTTTATAAAAATAAAATATTCTATATTTTAAATAAAAAAATATAGAATATTAAAAAATAAAACTTATAAAACTTCTCTTTACTATTTCAAACTTTAAATTCATGTTTAACCAAAGGCTTGTGCCTTTTAAAAACTATATAGTATTCCCACAGAAATTATAATTGTCAACAATGAAAGTACTTTACTGTAATCCCAAATACGCTTTCCACCAAAACATCCAAATGGATAAAAAGGTATACTATGAAAAAGTAAAAAACTTATCCCAAAGGAAATAATATATTCATAAAATTCTGATTGTTTGTCAAATACTGCTACTACTAAAATAAAAAGTAGTACTCCTAACCACTCAAACAATCCTTCAATCCCCATACTACGTCTAAATGTAGTACTCCTCTTATACTCTGTTGGATAAAATCGACCTACCACTGGCCATATACCACCCAAAATTGTAATTAATAATGATATCAACAAACCACCTCTTGTAGCAATAAACTTCCATTTCTCAGATGAAATCATGGTTGCAATTAATCCACTAAGTAAAGAAACAATCAGTAATGAAAAAAACGCACCTACTCTGACAGCAAAATCATTAAAATTATTGCTAAAAAATAAAATAGGAAATGATATTAGTAAGTTTAATACAATATAGATTCCTAATTGTTGAATTGATGAGCTATTTTTTTGTGATAATGTGCTCCATAAATGAAATCCAGAAGCAATAGCAAGTGTACTATTAAACCACAATCGTATTGTACTAATTAGCCCATAGTTTTGTAACATTTGTGTAAAGCTTATAATATGATATCCATTATTTTCAAACAACTTCCATGATGCAACATTATCGTCCTTCACAGTAGCAGTCATAGTTTCACAACCTTGTTCTTTTAAAAATATGGTTACTTTTTTGTAAAGCTCACCTCCTATTCCCTTACCTTCATGTCCCTTCTTTACATATGCTGTTTCTACATATCCAATTTTTTTGCCATTTTTTGCTGGAAAAATTTTATAGGAAGCCATACCAACAATATGACCATCTATTATAGCAAGAAAAGCATTTTGAGGCTTTTTAAATGCCATCCCTTCAACCAATCCAAAACTAGATTTACCAATTTTCCAAACAAGCGTTCTTTCATCATTTACCATTTCCCGAATTGTTATATTACTCAAAAATTTTCCTCCCTTAAGTACTTTAATAATTGCTGATATCCTTAGATTCACAAACTGTTATACTCAAATTAAAAACTTCTACCCATAGAAAAATTATATCTCTTTTAGAAAATATCATATGCTCCATATAATGTAAAGTAATACTCTAAACCTAGTTCATATTTTTATACTAAGGTGTTCTTACATAAGGAAAGTGAACTTTGACTACACAAAGTTCACTTTCCTTACAAATCTTTATTTTATTTTGTACTAAGCTTTTTAATCTGTACTTATACCTTCAATATCATTCCTATTTAATATCAACTTTTCGTATTCTTCTATTGGCATTGGCTTTGCAAATAAAAATCCTTGAGCCATATCACATCCTATAAATCTTAAAAACTCTGCTTGCTCTAAGGTTTCAACTCCCTCTGAAACAACTTTTATATCAAGTTGCTTTGCCATCTGAACAATACTTGAAACCACAATTTGACTCTTTTTTGTTTCTTCTACTGTTATAAAAAATTGTCTGTCTAATTTCAAGACATCAATTGGCATATCTTTAAGCATATTTAAAGAAGAATAACCTGAACCAAAATCATCCATAGATATTTTAAATCCTACAGACTTTAGATTTTGCATTATTTTAAATAACATTTTTGTATTATCAAATATTGCACTCTCTGTTAGTTCAATTTCAATTAAATTTGGTTCAATATCATATTCTTTTGCAATGTTTTCAAACTTCTCTATAAAGTCAGGATTTTCAAGATGTACTCTTGATAAATTTACTGATATAGGAAATCTAGGTAAACCTTCATTTTCCCAACGTTTAAAGTTTTTACAAACTTGAATAAATACAAACATATCTAATTCTGTTATAAAACCATTCTTTTCAAAAATAGGAATAAACACACCTGGACTTATTAATCCCTTTTTTGGATGTTGCCAACGTACAAGAGCTTCAGAACCTACTATTTTACCTGTTGATAATTCAATTTTAGGTTGAAAGTATACCTTAAATTGTTCATTTTTTAAAGCATCATGCATCTCTTGCTCAATATCACGTTCTTCTATAAGAGTTTCCTTTAAATTCTCAGCATAAATTTCATACACTTTTAAGTATTTTCTTTTTACTGTAGTCTTTGCAATCATAGCTTTATCAAGACAAGTAGATATATTTGTTTCTCCATCTTCAATAAAATATACTCCTATAGATGGTATCAGATTAAGTTCAACCCCTAAGCTAGTTTTTATCATAGATAATTTTTTACGCATAATTTCACATATCTCTATAACTGATTCTTTATCCTTCTTTTTTTCAAATATTACAGCAAAATTATCATTTGAAATTCTTGAAAATACAGACTGTTCTTTAAACATATTTTCAATCATCTCTGCAATTTTTCTTAATACTCTATCTCCCTCTTCATATCCAAATCTATCATTTACTAACTTAAATTTATCTATATCAAAATAAATCAAAACTAGATTCTTTTTCTCATGAGTGGATAAAAATTTACCACCTTCCAGATTAAATTTATTTGAATTTCCAATTCCTGTAATGCTATCTTTAAATGCAAATTCTTCTAATCTTTCCTTGCTCTTTTTTTGCATAATCAAGATATAAATTATTAATGATGTAAATATCACAATTAAAACTATACATGCTGATAGTGTAAGTTTTATAATAGCATATGATTTTTCAGATACAGCAGTTCTAGGAACTTCAGAAAAAAGATACCAATCATTAATTCCTATTGGAGCATAACTTAAATAATATCCTTTTCCAGACATATTATAACTTAATGAACCTGATTTAGAATTTTTTATATTTAACTTCATATTATTAAGAGTAGATTTTGATAAGGCATTACTTTTATTTATATATGAAAATAAATTTTCCATATTAGAATTTGCGTTTTTACTACTTGGATTTAAAACAATATCACCACTACTATTAGCTATATAAGAATATCCTTTTCCATTAAACGTTGGTACAGAGAGTATCTTTTCATATAACTTTGTACTATGTGTAGCAAATATAACACCAATAATCTTGTTCCCCTTATAAATTGGTACAGAGTACACATTAATGTCTTTATAGTCTTTTATTACATCTTTTAACTTACCTGTTATGACTACTTCTCCTTGCATTGACTTGGAAAAATAATCTCTCTTAGAAAAATCTTCTACATAACCATCTGTAGTATATGCCATACCATCTGGTAGAATAACGCCCATTCTTTTAAAGGAACTATTTACAGATTCTCTTTTAAGTATTGAAAGAATATTGTCCAATTCAAAAGATTCTTCTCCTTCAATACATATTGAAATTGATTGTAACAATTTTATATCGCCATTAATTTGTTTTTTTAACACATTGACACTTTGATTTGCTATTTCTGAAAGATATTGATTCGTTTCCTCACCCAGTGTCTTATTCAACTTCGAACCATAAATCAAACAGGAAATTGTAACTACTAAGATACTTATGATAGCAATTATGGATAAACCCTGCCTATTATTTTTTGCATCACCCAACATCATGCTTCCTGCCTTTCCGGAATCTATATGTATATAATTATTATTTTATATTAATTATTCTAACAAATTTACGATAATACTTATTTTTCCATATTTACTGTAATTATACAAAATTATCAACTTTATTACAATAAAAAATTAATTAATATAAGTAATACAATTTTAATAAATTATATTATTTATATTAAGGATTACTAACATAATTTGTATTAATGTCCACTAACATAAAAAGAATATAATATCAAAATAATTTTGATATTATATTCTTAAAATATATATTTTATTAAATTTTTACCTTACATTTTACTTAAACATTCATTGGCAACCTCTTTATCATCAAAATGATGCTTAACTTTACCTATTATTTGGTAATTTTCATGCCCTTTACCTGTTATAATTACAACATCATCTTTTTTTGCCATACTTATAGCTTCTTCTATAGCTTGCTTTCTATCAGCAACAACATGATAATTTTCTTTTTCCTTATCTATTCCTTCAAGTATATCCTTTATTATTGCTTCTGGTTCTTCAGTTCTTGGATTATCAGAAGTTACAATACATATGTCAGAATATTTTTGTCCAATAGCACCCATTAAAGGTCTCTTTTCAGTATCTCTATCTCCACCACATCCAAATACAGAAATTATTTTTCCTTCTGCAAATTGTTGAGTTGTTTTTAATACATTTTCAAGTGCATCAGGAGTATGAGCATAATCAACAATTACACTTATACCTTTATCGTTTGGTACTGTTTCAAACCTTCCTGATACTCCACTAGAAAGTCTAAGACCTTCTTTATATACTGGTTTAGGTATGCCAAGTATATAACAAGCAGCTATAACAGCTAAGGTATTATATACTGTAAACATTCCTGGAACTGGTATAAATATAACTTCTTCATAAGAAGGAGTTATTAATCTATAAGATACACCATCTGAATCTGATTTTATATCTCTAGCCATAAAATCAGCATTATTTTCAACTCCATATGTGTAACAAGGAACATCTATACCTTTTATATTTTCGTATATCTTTTTACCACCCTCATCATCTATATTTATTATATTTGCCATAGTAGTCTTAAAAAATAATTTTTCTTTAGCTTTTCTATAATCTTCTAAATCTTTGTGAAAGTCTAAATGGTCTGGTGTTAAGTTTGTGAATATTCCCAGTTTAAAGTCGGTTTCATCAACTCTATTTAATGCTAATGAGTGTGATGAAACTTCCATAGCACAGTAATCACATCCATTATTTAACATATTATTAAAATGATATTGTAAATCTATACTTTCTGGAGTTGTTGAATTAGAAATAATGTCTTTTTCACCATCAAATATTTTTATAGTACCAATAAGACCAACTTTATTTTTATTCAAAGTTAATATTTCGTTTAGTATAGTAGTTATACTAGTTTTTCCATTAGTACCTGTAACTCCTATAACATTAAATTTTTGTGATGGATGATTATAAAAATTGTCAGCTATCTTTGCCATATCTTCTCTTGTATTTTTTACTTTTATAAACGTATATCCTTTTATGTCTACTTCTTCTTCAATAATAAAAGCTTTTGCTCCTTTGTTTATAGCATCTTTTATATACTTATGACCATCTGACACAAATCCTTTTATACATACAAATAATGTACCTTCTGTAACCTTTCTTGAATCATATTGTACATTATTAATATCTATATTTAATTCACCTTTGACACTGATTATATCCAACCCCTGTATAATATCATTTAATTTCATAAATGCTTTCCTCCCTTTAAACTCTTTTTGCTAAAATTACACTTCATGTAATATTATATTAAGAATTTTTTACTATGTGAATGGTTAAAAATGCTTGAAATATTGCAAAAAATGCTCTATAATTCTCTATAATATAATCTAAGAGAGGTCTTTTATGAAAACTACAGACAATAAAATTGGATACTTAAATGATAATTTTAAAATATTTAGTATCAGAGATAAAAAAGACATAGAATTTGAATACCATAATCACGATTTTAATAAGATAATTATATTTATAGATGGAAATGTCACTTATTTTGTTGAAGGAATTCCATATAAACTAAAACCTTGGGACATACTTTTTATTAGCAATAATGAAATTCACAAGCCAGTTATTGATTCAAATGTATTTTATGAAAGAATCGCAATATGGGTTAGCCCAGAATTTATGAAAAAAAACAGTGATAATACTAGTGATTTAGAAAAATGTTTTAAGATAGCCACAGAAAATAAATGTAATCTACTACGTTTAAATATGCATGACATTGAATCACTCAAACTTTTTATTGAGCAAATAAATATTTCTGAATCTAGTAATGAATTTGGAAATGAAATACTAAGAAATACCTTGTTCATACAGCTTATGATATTTTTAAATAGAATTTTCTTAAAAAAAGAGAACATAGAATCTATAGAAGGTGTATTTTACGATGAAACTATAAAAAAAATATTAAACTATATAAACTTAAATATAGAGAATAAACTTTCTATAGACAGCATTGCATCTGAATTTTTTATAAGCAAATATTATCTTATGAGAAGATTTAAATCTCATACTGGAACATCTATACACAATTATATAATTCAAAAAAGATTGATTTTAGCTAAGTCACTAATAATCAATGGTCATCTTATGAGTGAAGTTTGTAATAAATGTGGATTTAATGATTATTCTAGCTTCGTAAGGGCATTTAAAAAGTATTATGGCGTATCTCCTAAAAACTATACAAACAATAAAAGCCCTTTAGATAGTACTTTGTTAGATGAATAAATAATTATTATAAATGTTATTTCAAAAAAATTAGAGGCATTAGTATATCTATTTTACTAATACCTCTAATTTATTGAAATATAAATCATATATTTTTATTAATTAAACTAAAATATATAACTTTAAATCATGCTTATATAATTACTCAACTTCATAGTCTTTTAATTATACACATTAATATATCTATTCAGTTAATATGTCTATCCAATTTTTTCAATACTACCTTTTAATATACTTACACGATTACTTTCTTTTGCTATAACTTTTCCCTTTTTAATATTTAACTTCTGATTTTGCTCTAAATTCGTAAACACTACTGGGCTCATTGTTGATAAACCATTTTTTTCAATATATTCTAAATCCATCTTAACCAGTTTATCCCCTGACTTCACTTCATCTCCTACATTTACAAATACTTCAAACCCATTTCCCTCTAAGTTTACAGTCTCTATACCTAAATGTATAAGTATTTCTACTCCAGTTTTTTTAGATTTGATTATTATTGCATGTTTAGTTGGAAATACAACTCCAATAGTTCCATCTACTGGTGAATAAATTAATCCATCATCAGATTTAATTGCAAATCCATCTCCCATTAATTTACTTGAAAATACAGAGTCTGGAACTTCTTCTATATCTAAGATTTCTCCATTTGTCAATGAATAAATTTCTTCTTCCACCAAAGTATCGCCTATATTAGTGTTTTCTATGTTATTATTTTTTTCCATTTTCTTTTTATCTATATTTTTAATATCAGTCTTTTCAACCTTTACTTTTCCCTCTATTATATCTTTTATATTAGATTTTATTGCATCTGATTTTGGACCAAATATAGCTTGAACATTGTTTCCAATAACCATTACGCCTGCTGCTCCAAGTGATTTCAACTTTTCTTTATCCACTTTATCTATATCATTTACAACTAATCTAAGTCTTGTTATACAAGCATCTAAACTTTTTAAATTTTCTTTATTTCCTAAAGCTATTAGTATTTCTGATGCCAACTCATCTTTTGACATTTCACTAGTCTCCACACTAGACTCTGATTCATCTTCTCTTCCTGGTGTCTTTAGGTTAAACTTTCTTATCATAAATCTAAATACACTATAATATAATACTGCAAATCCAATACCTACTAAAATAGCTAGATACCATTGAGTTCTATTAGGAAGTACACCAAATAGTAAGAAGTCTATTAATCCGCCTGAAAATGTGAATCCGATTTTAACTCCTAATAGTTGCATTACTGCATATGATAAACCTGAAAATAAACAATGTACTACAAATAATGCTGGTGCAACAAATAAAAATGCAAACTCTATTGGTTCAGTTATTCCTGTTAAAAAAGATGTAAGTGCAGCTGATGCCATTATTCCTGCTACAAACTTTCTCTTTTCTGGCTTTGCTTCATGTACCATAGCAAGTGCTGCTGCTGGAAGACCAAACATCATAAATGGAAATGCACCTGTCATAAAAGTACCTGCTGTGAAATTTACCCCATCTTTAAGTTGAGCAAAAAATATCTTTTGGTCACCCATTACAAGTTCTCCCGCTTTGTTTACATATTCTCCAAATTGATACCAAAATGGATTATGGAAAACATGATGTAAACCAAAAGGTATTAATAATCTTTCTAGAGACCCTTCCATAAATGCTGCTAATGTTTGATTTGCTTCTATAACATTTTTTGAAAAACTAAGTAACCCTTCTTGTATTGGTGGCCAAATAAATGATAATATGATTCCTATTACTATTGCTGCTAATGATGTAACAATAGGCACAAATCTTTTACCTGCAAAAAAGCCTAAGTATTGAGGTAGTTCAATTTTATAAAACTTTTTATAAAGATAAGCAGCTACTATACCTATTATGATACCTCCAAATACACCTGTTTGAATTGTTGGTATTCCAACAATACTTGCATACATAGAATTATCTATCATATCTTCTGTGACACCTGCCATAACACCCATAGACGTATTAAGGATTAAAAAACCTACTATAGCTGCCAATGCTGCTACACCTTCGCCTTCAGTTAGACCCACAGCTACACCAACTGCAAATATAAGAGGCAGGTTATTGAATATAATTTGCCCCGAACTTTCCATTATACTTATTATAAGTTGAAATGTAGGATTTGCTAGTGCTGGAAAATGAGCAAGTAACGCATCTCCTGCTAAAGCATTACTTACACCAAGCAATATACCTGCTGCTGGAAGTAATGCAACTGGTAACATTAAAGATTTTCCTACTTTTTGTAAAACACCAAATATTTTTTTCATTTACTTCTCTCTCCTTATTATTTTATATTTTTTAAATAAAAAAGACTTAAGTTTATAAAAAATTACACTGGTAGTTTTAACCCTAAAAATAAATCTCATGTTAATATAAATAAACCTATATCAACCTAATTTTAGAATTAAAAATAAACTGTTATAATTTTTTTACAAACCTAAGTCTTGCCTGCATTATCAGTAACAACCTTAATGTTTTAAAATTATTATATTTCTATTAAATTTTACATAGTATCTTAAATACCGATATTTAATTTATATTTATTTAGTAATATTATTATGAATTCAACACAGATATAACTCTTTTAATATGTAGTGTTAAATATAATAGTTCATCTTGACTTACATAGTAATCATAATTTTTCTCTACATGTGTCTTTATTTTATATGCACAATTATAATCTTTTTCATACTTTATCTTGATTATATCTACAATATCATTATTAGTATCATTGAGTTCCTCTCTTTTTACTAATCTATTTGCAAAAAACTTTAAGTGTGTAAGAAGTCTATCATAATTTATATCATCTTCTTTAAACTCAACTCTATAATAATATCTTATAATATTGAGTATGTCTTTTACAATTTTAGTAATTAACAGGGATTCCTTTGAACTGCCTTTATAGTTTGAATTTACTATGTGCATAGCTATAAAGCCTGCCTCATCTAAAGGAAACTCTACATTAAATTCTTTATTTATATAATCTACAGCCCATTCTCCAATTTCGTATTCTTTTTTGTGAATTCTTTTTATTTCATGTAGTAAATCATTTTTTATAGTTATATTTTCATGATATCTTTTAATTGCAAATGCAATATGGTCAGTAAGTGCTACATATATGTACTCATAAAGCTCAGTATTTAAAATGCCTTCTGCATGAGCAATTACCTCTGTGCTCACCTCAAAAAACTTTTCATCAACCTGGCTTGCTAATTTTCCAATTTTATCTATAAAACTTTCATCTTGTGTTACAAAGGTTCTTTCAATTTTACTTTTATCTACTTCTTGACCCTTCTTTTTTTGAAATCCTATTCCACATCCTGTTAGTATTAATTCTTTTTTTTGGTTTTCATCTAAAACTAATACAACATTATTATTGTAAATTTGTTGAATAATCATAATCAATATCTCTCCCAAAATACAATTTCCCTTATTCATAAAAAAACACCTAAATTAAGATACAATTCACCTGTATATCTTAACTTAGGTATTGCCTGCTTCCCAGTAACAATCCAGTTTGTTAACGCTCATAAATATTGTATTCAATTTATAGCTTTATTCTATTATAAATGATTATATATGTCAAGTAAATTATTGAAAACTATTTCCTATTTTTTTAGTACCAATAAAATTTAAACATTATACAGTTTATAATTTTCATTCTATCATCATCATTTCATCATAAAGAATATTTTCCAATAATTCTTTAGCTACTTCTCTTGATATTTGTTTACTTTCAACTAATTGTTGAATACTATCTCTTTCACTTTGTATTGCCATTAATCTATAGTATCCTACTTTTGCTTCAAATTTATCATCATTATGAATTTTTCTAGTTAACCAATTTAAATAACGATTGTAAAATCTAATTACTATTAATGATTCATGCCTATTATCTTCATTAATATTTTTATTTGTTATTTAAATAACAATTTATAGATTCTTTTTACTAAAGAAATCTATAATAAATTTAAATACATGCTCATCTACATGACTGTAACGTTCTTTTTTAGGTCTACATAATACAACCTTCCATGTAATAGGGTCATTAAATGGTTTTTCTATAATTTGACTATTTTCAAAAAAATCATGTACTGGTGATGGTAAAATAGTTATAAAATCAGAATTTGTAGTTGATAACAACAAGAAATCCCAAGAACCAGACATAATATACCTCTTAAGTTTAACTTTTTCATCAGTAAATTTTTGCATTAATTTATGATGTATCATAAATGTAGGATTAAATATTGCAAGCAATTCTTCATTTAAATCCTTCCAATCTATTTTATTTTTCTTTGCAAGATGATGATTTGTATTTAAAAATGCAGTAAGTTCATCTTCTTGAAGTACATGTTCTGTTACTACACTCCTATCAATTTTATGTGGATGTAAAAGAACTGCATAATCTAATTCCTGTAAAATAAGCATTCTACTTAAATCATATGCCCCCTTCTCTACTATATCGAATTCTATATCTGGATTGTTTGCAACTAATTGTGCAACTACATCAGAAAAAGCTATTCCAAGTATAAGTGGTGGTATCCCTATTCTAACCTTCCCTTTAAACTGAACAGAGTCTTCTCTTAAATCCTCCATCATATTTTTATATTCATTTATAATATTTTCTGCATTTACATAAAATCGTTCTCCTGCTGGAGTTAATCCATTTAACCTGCCTTTATATCTCTCAAATAAATATACATTTTCATTTTCTTCAAAAGTTTTTATAATTTGACTTAAGGCTGGTTGAGATATGTGAAGAGTTTTTGATGCAATTGATAAATTAAAACCAGATTTCACTATTTCAACAAAATATTTTAACTGTTTTATATCCATTTCAAACCACCTTTCTTACAAGTATAGTTGATATTAATATTTTTGCTTATAAGAACATTTTATAAGAAAATCAAAATAATTTCATTAATATTTTAACAAAATATTCCTCTATATGTATTCTAAATTTTTATCCTATAAATTTTCCTTATATGTTGTATAAAAAATTAGACTTAGACAAAACTCATTTTTCGCCGTAATCTATAGTTAGAAAGAGGAAAACCTAAAGCATTAGGAATAAAAATAATTAAAATACTTAAAAACAAGCTTGTATTATAAGTAATTTATTATAGTGTTCTTCAATTTTTTTATTCAGAAAATTTTAAATAATCATTCAAGGAGGAACTATTAAACATGAAAGATGTAGTAATTGTATCAGCAGTAAGAACACCTATAGGAAACTTTGGTGGTGTATTTAAAAATACTTCTGCTGTTCAACTTGGAGTTGTGGCTGTTAAGGAAGCTATATCACGTATAAAACTTGATTTATCTGAAATAGATGAAGTGATAATTGGAAATGTTCTACAAGCAGGGCTTGGACAAAATGTTGCTAGACAAATTGCCATAAACTCAGATATACCAAGTTCTGTACCAAGTTACACAGTAAATAAATTATGTGGTTCAGGACTTAAAAGTATTCAACTAGCAGCTCAATCAATCATAGCTGGTGAAAATGATGTAGTAATTGCAGGTGGTACTGAAAATATGAGTCAATCACCTTACATTATTCCTACTGCTCGCTTTGGTAGTAAAATGGGCAATGTTACTATGGTAGATAGTATGCTAACAGATGGTCTTATAGATGCTTTCAATCAATACCATATGGGAATCACTGCCGAAAATGTTGCTGACAAATTTGGAATTACAAGAGAGATGCAAGATAAAATAGCACTAGAAAGCCAAAATAAAGCTGAAGAAGCTATAAAAAACAATCGTTTCAAAGATGAAATGGTTCCAGTAGAAGTTACAATAAATCGTAAAGAAATTAAAACTATTGATACAGATGAATATCCTAAATTAGGCATGACATCTGAAATACTAGCCAAACTTAAACCTGCATTTAAAAAAGAAGGTACTGTAACAGCTGGAAATGCATCAGGAATCAATGATGGCGCAGCAATGTTGATACTAATGAGTCAACAAAAAGCAGATGAACTTGGGCTTAAGCCACTTGCTACAATAAAATCATATGCATCATCTGGCGTAGAACCTGAAATCATGGGAACTGGCCCTATTCCTGCAACTAAAAAAGCACTAGAAAAAGCAGGTCTTAATATTAACGATATAGACTTAGTAGAAGCAAATGAAGCATTTGCAGCACAAGCACTTGCAGTTAAAAATGAACTTCAAATAGATTCGTCTAAGTTAAATGTAAATGGTGGTGCAATAGCACTAGGACATCCAATAGGAGCAAGTGGCGCTAGAGTACTTGTAACCCTAATTTATGAAATGCAAAAACGTAAAGTAGAAACTGGCCTTGCAACACTTTGTATTGGTGGTGGTCAAGGAATAGCAATGATAGTTTCACGATAGGAGGAAATATGAATAAAATAGTTAGCATTGATGAGGCTCTATCTTATATCAAAGATGGAGATACAGTAATGATTGGTGGATTCATGGCCAATGGTTCTCCAGAAAATTTAATTGATTATTTATGTGATAAAGGTATAAAAGATTTAACATTAGTTTGTAATGATACTGGTTTTATTGACAAAGGTGTTGGAAAGATGGTTGTTAATAAACAGTTTAAAAAGATAATTGCATCTCACATAGGATTAAACAAGGAAACAGGAAGACAGATGAATGATAATGAAACATGTGTCGAATTAGTTCCTCAAGGAACTCTTGCTGAACAAATTCGTGCAGCTGGTTATGGCTTAGGTGGAATACTAACACCAACTGGTATTGGTACTCTTGTTGAAGAAGGAAAGCAAAAGATTGTTGTCGATGGTAAAGAATATCTTCTTGAAAAACCAATTCATGCTGATATCGCTCTTTTATTTGCTTCAAAGGTAGATAAAGCAGGTAACTTAGTTTACAAAGGTTCTATGAATAACTTTAATAATTTAATGGCTTCAGCTGCTAATATTACAATAGTTGAAGCAGGTGAAATTGTTGAAATAGGCAATATCGACCCCAATGAAATTACTACACCAGGTATTTTTGTGAATTACATCGTTGAAGGAGGTAATTTATAATGGATAAATTAGAAATGCAAGAATACATTGCAAACAGGGTCTCTAAAGAATTAAAGGATGGAGCTGTTGTAAATCTTGGTATAGGCTTACCAACCAAAGTAGCAAATTATATTCCAGATGAGGTAAACGTTATTTTGCAATCTGAAAATGGATTTCTAGGTCTAGGCCCAGCTGAAAATGGAAATTTAAGTGATGAAACTATTGTAAATGCTGGTGGCCAGCCAGTTACTATTCTTCCTGGAGGTTGTTTTTTCGATAGTGCCACTTCTTTTGGAATCATCAGAGGAGGTCATGTAGATGTAACTGTTCTTGGAGCACTCCAAGTTGACAAATATGGTAACATAGCAAATTATATGATTCCAGGTAAAATGGTTCCAGGTATGGGTGGAGCTATGGATTTAGTGACTGGAGCAAAAAAAGTCATTGTAGCAATGGAACACACTTCAAAAGGTTCAGCAAAAATATTAAATAACTGTACTCTCCCACTTACTGCAACTAATGCTGTAGATTTAATTGTGACTGAGATGGGAGTTATAGAAGTAACAACAGATGGGCTTCTACTTATAGAAATAAATCCTATCTTCACATTAGACGAAGTTCTTTCTGCTACTGAAGCACCTTTAATATTATCAGATTCATTAAATAAAGAGACATCAATTATTTAAAATAAATCAAAATTACATCAGAAAATAAATTTAAAAGATGCAAAATATTAATACAAAAAATTAATATAAAAATAAAATTAAATTGGAGGAAATAAAAATGGTTAAAGACAAAGTTGTATTCGTAACAGGAGCTGCAAGTGGAATAGGCAAACAAATAGCTGAATCATTCTTGAAGAATGGCTCTAAGGTAGTCTTCTCTGATATAAATCAAGAAGCACTAGATAATGTTACATCAGAATTACAAAAAGAAGGTTATGATTGTGCAAATGTAAAGTGTGATGTAACTAAAGAAGAAGAAATTAACCATGCGATAGATAATACTCTAGAAAAATACGGAAGATTAGACATACTAATAAATAATGCTGGTCTTCAACATGTTGCTATGATAGAAGATTTCCCAACTGATAAATTTGAATTTATGATAAAAATAATGTTAACAGCACCTTTTATAGCTACTAAAAAAGTATTCCCTATAATGAAAAAACAAGGATTTGGTCGTATAATAAACATGGCTTCAATCAATGGTGTAATTGGATTTGCTGGTAAAGCTGCTTACAATTCAGCTAAGCATGGACTTATAGGACTAACAAAAGTTGCTGCACTTGAAGCTGCTGACTCAGGTATAACAGTTAATGCTATATGCCCAGGATATGTAGATACTCCACTTGTTAGAGGTCAATTTAATGACCTATCAAAAACTCGTAATGTACCATTAGAAAGTGTATTAGAAGAAGTTCTATATCCACTTGTACCTCAAAAACGTCTACTAGATGTTCAAGAAATTGCTGATTATGCAATGTTTTTAGCTAGTGATAAGGCCAAAGGAATTACAGGACAAGCTTGCCTACTAGATGGAGGATATACTGCACAGTAGTTATTACATATTTAGGACTTGAGGAATTTATTCTTCAGGTCCTTCTACTAAGGAGGGATATTTATGAGTATTATCGCACCAATTGGTATAATTATTGGTATTATAGCTATTATATATTTTTCAGTTAAAGAAATTCATATAACTATAGCTGCTCCAATAGCAACTTTAATAGTTGTTCTCTTAAATAAAATGGATGTTGTGACATCAATGCTAGGTGCTGACAAAAATAATTATATGGGAGCACTTGGAAACTATATAATGAGCTATTTTGCAATATTTTTGCTAGGTTCTATACTTGCCAAGTTTATGGAAGAAAGTGGAGCTACTGTATCTATAGCTGATTTTATTTTAAATAAATTTGGCTCTAACCACCCTTACAGAGTTTTAGTTGCTATATTTATAGTGAGTTTTATACTAACATATGGTGGAATAAGTTTATTTGTAGTTATGTTTGCAGTTATTCCACTTGCAAGAACTCTATTTAAAAAACTTGATATTTCTTGGAATCTTATTCAGATACCTCTTTGGCTTGGAATTGCAACAATTACTATGACTATGATTCCTGGTACACCAGCTATTCAAAATGTTATTCCTATTCAGTACCTAAACACATCTCTTACAGCAGCAGCTATACCAAGTATTGCAGGAAGTATAGGTTGTGCTGTATTTGGTCTGGTATACATGAAATATACTTTAAACAAAAGTCTTAGAAAAGGAGAAACTTATGCAACTTACACTTCAGATATAGAAGAAGAGTCTTTAGATAGAGAATTACCAGGATTTTTTTCAAGTATCTTTCCTCTATTATCACTTGTAGTCATAGCAATATCTGGAAGTACTTTTGGTTCAGAATTTATGAAAAAAAATGTAATTTACATAGCCTTAATAGTTGCAATTATTTTATCTGCTTTTCTATTCCGTAAATTTTTATCATCAAAAATACAAACATTGAGTATTGGTGCTAGTGGTTCTATAGGACCTATTTTTGCAACATCTTCTGCTGTTGCATTTGGAGCTGTAATAATGGCTGCACCAGGCTTTGATATATTCAGTAAACTTATCATGTCAATACCAGGAAGTCCACTTATAAGCCTTACTGTTTTAACTTCAACAATGTCAGCAATAACAGGCTCCTCTTCGGGTGCTTTGGGAATAGTAATGCCAAACTTTGCAGATTATTATCTAAGTACTGGCATGAACCCAGAGTTAATCCATCGTGTTGCTACAATTGCTTCAAACATATTAACAATCGTACCTCAAAGTGGTGTTTTTCTTACCTTCTTGAGTTTATCTAAATTAACACATAAAACTGGTTTTAAAGAGACTTTTGTTGTGGTTGCAGTTGGTTCATTAATAGCAGAAATCATTGTAATTACATTAGGATTACTAATGTATTAAACCAAATTAAATTACTATTTATTATATAAAAAGTCATCTATTTATGATAGATGGCTTTTTTATTTTCAAGAACTTAATTAAAGATACTTTTTTTACTTATTTTCAAAGTATATATTAAATAAATATCACTAACTATAAAAAAAATTTACCGCAAGCAGAATTTTACATCATAGAATTATTGTAAAAACACTATTTCTTCTAAAGCAGCTATGCCATACTATGCAGATTAATGATGAAAATTATCAAACATCATAAAATATACCTATTTATTCCAGGTATATTTTATTTACATATCTTTACAGTAAAAAAACACTTGATTCTATGTTAGTATAAATGCACGGGTACCCCCTACACTAAAGGTTACAATTTAGTAACATTTTTAGAATTTTTAGATTGAGAGGTGTTTATAATGAGAAAAAATATACCAACAAAATTAAAAACTATACTAGCTTTAGGAGTGTTAACCTTAGCAACAGCTTCCAGTGCTGTTACTGCAAGTGCTTCGTCACTTGAAAACAATATGAATATAAGTAATAAAAATTTAGT
This sequence comes from Clostridioides sp. ZZV15-6388, assembly GCF_020657755.1. Taxonomy (NCBI): domain Bacteria; kingdom Bacillati; phylum Bacillota; class Clostridia; order Peptostreptococcales; family Peptostreptococcaceae; genus Clostridioides; species Clostridioides sp. ZZV15-6388. The sequence continues at coordinate 66,859 of NZ_JAGWCU010000018.1, forward strand.
ATATACTAATGCTAAATTTAAGTTTTCAGCAAAACCAAATTGTTCTGTAAAACCAGAACTTAAACCTGACAAGGATAATTCTTGTAAAGATAAGAATCATAATGACAAGAATTGTAATATTACTAACAGACCTAACGACAACAATAATTCAGACTCTACTAATAAACCTGAGGATAATAATAACTCAGACTCTAGTAAGCCTGAAGATAGTAATAAACCAGAAGATAATAAACCTGAGGACAACAACAATTCAGGCTCTACTAATAAGCCTGAAGATAATAACAATTCAGGCTCTACAACTGGAAATTTTTCAGCTTACCAAAAAGAAGTCGTTGATTTAGTAAACGTAGAGAGATCTAAAGCTGGATTAAATCCACTTACTCTTGATGCTGATGTATCAAATGTAGCTACGAAGAAATCTCAAGATATGATTGACAACAACTACTTTGCACATAATTCTCCAACTTATGGTTCTCCATTTGATATGTTGAAAAAGTTTGGGATAAGCTATAAAACAGCTGGTGAAAATATAGCAATGGGACAAAAAACACCAAAAGAAGTTGTAAATGCTTGGATGAATTCTGAAGGTCATAGAAAAAATATATTAAATCCAAATTACAGTAAAATAGGTGTTGGAGTAGCACAAAAAAGTGGTGGTTCAATTTACTGGACACAAATCTTTGTAGGATAAAATACTCTTTTTCCATATATACAAAAAGAGTATCTCAAGATGATTTTTAAAAATCATAAATGGGATACTCTTTTGTATCTATACTATATCATAGTATTTTATCTTTAATATATTTTTCATACTGAATATAAATTCCTATATTATAAATATTATTTAATAATTAAATAATTTAAAAATCCCTTATAAAAAAATCAAAACTTCCTTTCGGCGCCATTAGACTTCTTTCTAAAATCAAACTTAATGCTTCTAATTTGCGTTTTTTCTCCTCTTTATTCCAAGAAAAAATACCTGGGTCAAGTAAAAAAGTGAAAATAGATAAAATTATCTCTGATACTTCTAAAGTATATTCACATTTAAATATCCCTTCTTCCACTCCTTGTTGAAATATTTCTGCAATAATGGGAGAAAGTGAAGTAAGTATTTCTGCAAGAGATTTTTGATGGATTGAAGCATTAAATTGTTGGTGAAGATATTCATCAATTGAAGATTCAACTGTTGATGTTATATAACTTTGAAATAATAGCATCAGTTTTGAAATTGAATCCAATTGACTTTTCTCTACAATAACTTTACATTTGTCTATAATCTGGCTATAAGTTCGTTCAACTACTGCATCAAATATTTCATCCTTAGATTTAAAATAATAATATATACTTCCTTTTCCAATACCTGCTCTTCTTGCAATATCACTAACTGAACAAGTTGCTCCTTTTTCTTCTCTTAATAATTCTTGCATGGCATTTAAAATCAACTCTTTTTTGTCCATATACTCACCATCCTTATTTTGTATTATAACACAGTATCAAAAAGTTGACCACTGGTCGAAAATATGATACAATATAAAAAACTTGACCACTGGTCGAAAAATATTTTTAAATAATTTTTATTTATAGCAATATCTTTTTTATAATTACATAGCTGAAATCTACTTAGTTGTCTAAGATACATTTACATTAAAAATTATTTAAATTTGGGAGGATAATTTTATGAACGAAACAGCACTTTCGCACTATGGTAATTGGATTGGTGTAATTATCTGGATATTAATTTATGGAATCTTTCTATTTTTTCTACCCTTTTATAAAAAAAGTCAAAGAAAGCCCACTACAGCCTATCTAGCATTTATAATAGCTTACGCCCTTGAAATGTTTGGTATACCAATGAGTATGTACTTTGTAGCATGGTTTTTTGGCAAACAACTACCAGATGGTGTATTGTGGGGACATACACTAAATCAATACATTGGTCATTTTGGAATGTATATATGTATAATTTTAAACATTATTGGTGCTTTACTAGTAGTTTTAGGTTGGAGAACAATATACAAGAAATATTGGAAGTACAAAGATGGAAAAGGAAAGTTAGTAACAACAGGAATTTATCATTATGTAAGACATCCACAATATACAGGATTCTTACTAATAACACTTGGAATGATATTTGAATGGGCAACAATACCTCTTTTAATTATGTGGCCTATACTAGTAATTGTATATTATAGATTAGCAAAGAAAGAAGAAAAAGACATGATAAATGAATTTTCAAACAATTATATTGTTTATCGCAACAAAACAGGTATGTTTCTTCCTAAAATACGATTAAAAAAACATGGACAATATACAGAAACAAAATCTTAATTCTTACAGTTTGATATAAATAAAAAAGGGATACTATTTTTTAATAGTATCCCTAATTATTATCAAATTATATCTTAAATAAGCATTATAATACTCTAATTATTATTCAGCTAATTTTTTGTATCCTTCATATCTTTCTTTAGCATCAGCTTCAGCTTTTGCAAATAATCCATCAGCTTCTTCTGGGAATTGTTTAGCTATAGCAGAGTATCTTACTTGTGCAAGTATGAAATCTCTGAAGCTTGCAGTTGGTTCCTTAGAATCTAAAGTGAATGGGTTTTTACCTTCAGCTTTTACTTCTGGATTGAATCTGTATAAATGCCAGTATCCGCAAGCAACAGCTTGTGCTTCGTTAGCTACAGTTCTTCCCATACCTTCTTTTAATCCATGATTTATACATGGAGCATAAGCTATTATTAAAGATGGTCCATCATGTTTTTCAGCTTCTAGAACAGCTTTGATAAATTGGTTTTTATCAGCACCCATAGCAACTTGAGCTACATATACGTTTCCGTAAGTCATAGCCATCATACCTAGGTCTTTCTTTCTAGATTGTTTACCTGCTGCAGCAAATTTAGCCATGGCAGCAGCTGGAGTAGCTTTAGAAGCTTGACCTCCTGTATTTGAATATACTTCTGTATCAAATACAAGTACATTTACATTTTCACCAGATGCAAGAACATGGTCTAATCCACCATAACCGATGTCATATGCCCAACCATCTCCACCTAGTATCCATTGAGATCTCTTAACTAGATAATCTTTTCTATCTCTTATAGCTTTTACTAATTCTTTAGCTTTTTCATCTGTGCAATCACAAGCTGGTTTTTCTAATAATTCAACAACTTTAGCACTTGCTACTTTAGAAGCTTCTCCATCATTTCTAGAATCTAACCATTCTGTAAATACTGCTTTAGCATCTTCACAGATATCCATAGAAACTAATTCTGTCATAGCATCTACTATTTTTCCTCTTATTTGTTTAACAGCTGTGTACATACCAAATCCGTATTCAGCATTATCTTCAAATAAAGAGTTTGCCCAAGATGGACCTTTGCCTTCATGGTTACAAGTATAAGGAGTTGAAGGTGCAGAAGCTCCCCATATAGAAGAACATCCAGTAGCATTAGCTATCATCATTCTATCTCCATATAATTGTGTAACTAACTTAATGTATGCAGTTTCTCCACATCCAGCACATGCTCCTGAGAATTCCATTAATGGTTGTCTAAATTGACTTCCTTTAACAGTGTTTGCAGGCATAACATCAACTTTTGGAGCTACATCTTCAGGATTTACTGCAAATGCCCAGTTATCTAACTCTGTATCAAGTTGAGTATCTATTGGTTTCATAACTAAAGCTTTTTCTTTAGCTGGACATATATCAGCACAGTTTCCACATCCTGTACAATCTAGTGGACTAACTTGAATTCTATATTTTAATCCTTCTAATCCTTTACCTAATGCTTTTTTAGCTTCAAATCCTTTTGGAGCATTAGCTAATTCTTCTTCTGTAACTAAAACTGGTCTTATACATGCATGAGGACATATAAAAGAACATTGGTTACATTGGATACAGTTATCCAATACCCATTCAGGAACATCAACAGCTATACCACGTTTTTCATAAGCTGAAGTACCACAAGGGAATGTTCCATCTTCTATACCATTGAATGTACTTACTGGTAAGTTATTACCTTCTTGTGCAGTCATTGGTCTTAATATATTTCTTATAAATTCTGGTTCTTTAACTTCTTCTTTATCTGCATCAACAGCATTTGCCCAAGAAGCTGGAACTTCAACTTTAACTAAAGCATTTATTCCTGCATCAACAGCAGCATAGTTCATGTTAACTATCTTTTCACCTTTTTTACCATAAGCTTTAACTATAGAATCTTTTAAGTATTTAACAGCATCTTCTTCTGGTATTATTTCAGCTAATTTAAAGAATGCAGATTGCATTATCATGTTTATTCTATTTCCAAGACCTATTTCTTGTCCTAGTTTAACAGCATTAACTGTATAGAATTTTATATCATTTTTAGCTATATATTGTTTCATGTGAGCTGGTAAGTTTTCTTCAATTCCTGCTTGATCCCATATAGTGTTAAGTACAAATGTACCACCTTTTTTAAGACCTTTTAATAAATCATATTGATAAACATATGATTGTTTATGACAGGCAATATAGTCAGCTTCATCTATTAAATAAGTAGCTCTTATTGGAGTATCACCAAATCTTAAGTGAGACATAGTTATACCACCAGATTTTTTAGAGTCATAATCAAAGTAAGCTTGAGCATATTTTTCAGTATGGTCACCGATTATTTTTATAGCTTGTTTGTTAGCTCCAACAGTACCGTCAGAACCTAATCCCCAGAACTTACATCTTATAGTTCCTTTAGAAGCTATTTTAATTGATTCAGATGGAGTTAAAGAAGTATTAGTTACATCATCAACTATACCTACTGTAAATCCATTCTTAGGTTGTTCTGAAACTAAGTTATCAAAAACAGTTTTTATATCTGAAGGAGTAGTATCTTTTGAACCTAATCCGTATCTTCCACCTATTATCATAGGAGCATTTTCTTTTCCATAGAATACATCACGTACATCTAAGTATAATGGTTCACCAGTTGAACCTGGTTCTTTAGTTCTATCAAGCACACATATTCTTTCAACAGTAGATGGCACAGCATCTAAGAAATGTTTCATTGAGAATGGTCTGTATAAATGAACTTTAACTAAACCATATTTTTCTCCCTTAGCATTTAAGTAATCTATAGTTTCTTCTATTGTTTCTGTTACAGAACCCATAGCAATTAATATAGATTTAGCATCTTCTGCTCCATAGTAATCAAATAAACTATGTTTTCTACCTGTTAAATCACTCATTTTTTCCATGTATTTTTCAACTATACCTACTATATTTTGATAGTATTTGTTAGAAGCTTCTCTAGTTTGGAAATATATATCTGGGTTTTGAGCAGTACCACGAGTAACTGGATGATTTGGAGATAAAGCATTATCTCTAAATGCTTGAACTGCTTCAAAGTTTAATAAACTTGCATAATCTTCATTTTCTAATAATTCCACTTTTTGGATTTCATGTGAAGTTCTGAATCCATCAAAGAAATGTATAAATGGTAATTTACCTTCTATTGCAGCTAAATGTGCAACAGGTGCTATATCAGCTACTTCTTGAACTGAACCAGAAGCTAATAATACACATCCAGTTTGTCTAGCAGCCATAACGTCTTGATGATCCCCAAATATTGATAAAGCTTGAGATGCTAAAGCACGAGCACTTACATGGAATACTCCTGGTAATAACTCCCCTGCAACTTTATACATGTTAGGTATCATTAATAATAAACCTTGAGATGCTGTAAAAGTAGAAGTTAAAGCTCCACCTTGTAAAGAACCATGGAATGCTCCTGCTGCTCCTGCTTCTGATTGCATTTCAACAACATTAACTTTTTGTCCAAATACATTTTTTCTTCCTTGTGATGCCCACTCATCAACTACTTCAGCCATAGTTGAAGATGGTGTGATTGGGTATATAGCTGCTACATCTGTAAATGCATAGGCAACGTGAGCTGCAGCTGTATTCCCATCAAGTGTTTTCATAAACTTAGCCATAATATGTATCCTCCTTGATAGCTACAATTGTACTTGTTTATAACAAGTCTATTTTTTTATATTTACATATAATTTACACAACAAAAATATAAACACACATAGTCGCGCAAATACTCTATCTTCTAATATAATACTACAGATTGGATAAAATTCCTTTGAAAATTGTAAATTAATTACATATTTAAGTAGATTTTTTTTTAAATTAAATATGTTAAGTTTTTTTCATAATTTTGTATACAATATATAATAAATTAAGTTAGACTTTTCAAACTTTTTTATCTATTTGTATATATTGATATTAGGAGTAAG